>JBJDYK010000101.1:0-1804 GCA_051867275.1 Faecousia sp. | reverse complement strand
GAAATCCAGCGGCGTGTTGATGAGCGCATTGCAGCAGAGGGCGAATCGGCGGAGCAGCCTATCAGCGGGGACGAGTTTCTTTCCATGTTAGAGGGGGTGCTGTAAATGACAAGAGCGGAAGCGGAGGCCATGATTGCGGACCTTGTGAAGCTGCGTGACCTTGCCACGGATGAACAGGCTTTGACTGTTCCGGCCCTGTACCCCGCATGGCGGTCTGGCGTAACATACACCGCAGGACAACGTTTGCTTTTCAATTCCGTCCTGTATAAAGTCCTGCAAGACCACACGTCACAGGAAACCTGGACGCCGGACACTGCACATTCACTGTTTGCAAAGGTTCTGATACCGGATGAAACGGTTATACCGGAATGGGAGCAGCCTGTCAGCACGAACCCCTATATGAAGGGGGACAAAGTAACCCACAACGGCAAGACCTGGGTATCGGACATTGACAACAATGTGTGGGAGCCTGGCGTGTACGGATGGACGGAGGTGCAGACATGACGAACGAAGAAATCGCCGCAGCCATAGCGGAAACTGAAAGCCGATCCAGGAGCAACACCCACCGGCTGGACAAGCTGGAACAGCGGCAGGACAATCTGGACAAGCTGGTGACGGCTGTGGCAGGTATGCAGAAGGATCTGGAGCATACCCAGGGGGATGTGCAGGAGATCAAGGGCGATGTAAAGGCCATGATGGAAACGCCCCGGAAGCGGTGGGACACCGTTATAAGCGTCATCATCACGGCAATTGTCAGCGCATTGGTTGGGGCCGTACTGGCTCTGATTATAAAATAAAAATTTGGAGGTAATACATATGGATTTCGGTATCGCAAGTGTGGCGGGTATTACGGTTATCTGCTACCTCATCGGTCAGATCGTCAAGAACCTGCCTCTGGACAACAAGTGGATTCCCTGCATCGCCGGGCTGTTCGGCGGCATTCTGGGAATCGCCGGGCTCTATGTCATGGCGGACTTCCCCGCCACGGAGCCGATTACCGCCGTGGCCGTTGGCATCGTCTCCGGCCTGGCATCCACAGGCGTACACCAGATGTACAAGCAGATCAAGGAGGGCTGAGATATGGGTACTTTTAAACTGGCCCTGGACGCCGGTCACGGCCTCTACACGGAGGGACGGCGCATCCCAAAGAATCTGGACCCGGAGCAGCACCGGGAGTGGTGGCTCAACGACCGGGTGTGCAGGTACATCGAGGAGGCCGCCGCGCAGTATGAGGGGTTTCTGATTCTTCGGGTGGACGATGTGACCGGGCAGGAGGATGTTCCCATGTCCACGCGCTGCCAGAGGGCCAACGACTTTGGCGCGGACCTCTACTACAGCGTCCACCACAACGCCGGTGTGGGCGGCGGCTACGGCGGCGGCGTCACGGCATACTCCTACAAGGAGGGAACCGCAGGCGCGGCCTGGCGCGATACCATCTATGATCGGATCATCGGCCATACCGGCCTGAAGGGCAACCGTGCAACCCCGAAAACAACCGCAAATTACTGCGTACTCCGGGAAACCAATATGCCTGCCGTTCTGGTGGAGCATGGATTCATGGACTCCCCTTCCGATGTGCCGGTGATCCTGACAGAGCGGTTCGCAAGATCAGCGGCACAGGCGTTTGTGTCCGCCGTCGCATCGAAGGTATTCCTCAAGAAGAAGCCAGCGGAGACACCCAGCGAGACGCCGGCCGATGTGTGGTACAGAGTCCAGGTCGGAGCATTCCGCGACAAGAATAACGCCTACGCACTTCTGGAGGCCCTGCGTGAAGCTGGGTTTGACGGCTATGTGAAAACCACAT
>JBJDYK010000100.1:0-1813 GCA_051867275.1 Faecousia sp. | reverse complement strand
GCGGGAGTTCGTAACGCATTAGCCGCGGGCCTTGCCCGCATAAACGATCCTTTATCGAAGATTTCGTTTCGGGGGGAGCCCTTAAGCTGCCGACATCGCCCCGGGGGAAAAGAATTCTCGGAAAGTTCACAAAATAATCGGAAAAACGCAGAAAAGAACGTTGACATTTCTGCAGGAAAGTGGTATCCTTATTTCGGTACTTAAGTACTGATTAAAACTGTGCAGTGAGCCACTTCAACGGCAGCTGCATAAATCCTGTATGGGCCGATCCACAGAAAACGGTAGGCACCAACACATTACAAGGAGTGTATTAACATGGCTTACAAATCCGACATCGAAATCGCACAGGAAACCCCGATGCTCCACATCCGGGAGATCGCCAAGACCGCGGGTGTTGACGAGAAGTACCTGGAGCAGTACGGCAACTACAAGGCAAAGGTTGACTACAACATCCTGAAGGACATGGCTGACAAGCCCAACGGCAAGCTGGTCCTGGTCACCGCCATCAACCCCACCCCCGCCGGCGAAGGCAAGACCACTACCACCGTGGGTCTGGCGGACGGTATGCGCAAGATCGGCAAGAACGTCATGGTCGCCCTGCGTGAGCCCTCTCTGGGCCCCGTGTTCGGCGTCAAGGGCGGCGCTGCCGGCGGCGGCTACGCTCAGGTCGTCCCCATGGAGGACATCAACCTGCACTTCACCGGTGACTTCCACGCCATCGGCGCTGCCAACAACCTGCTGGCCGCGATGCTCGATAACCATATCTACCAGGGCAACGCCCTGAACATCGACCCCCGTCAGGTCGTCTGGCGCCGCTGCGTGGACATGAACGACCGTCAGCTCCGCTTCGTGGTGGACGGCCTGGGCGGCAAGACCAACGGTACGCCCCGTGAGGACGGCTACGACATCACCGTCGCCTCCGAGATCATGGCAGTTCTGTGCCTGGCTTCCGATATCAACGACCTGAAGGCCCGTCTGGCCCGCCTGGTGGTCGCCTACACCCGGGAAGGCAAGCCCGTCACCGCCGGCGACCTGAAGGCTCAGGGCGCTATGGCCGCTCTGCTGAAGGACGCTCTGAAGCCCAACCTGGTTCAGACCCTGGAGCACACCCCCGCTTTCGTCCATGGCGGCCCCTTCGCCAACATCGCCCATGGCTGCAACTCCGTCACCGCCACCAAGATCGCCATGCGTCTGTCCGACTACACCGTCACCGAGGCCGGCTTCGGCGCTGACCTGGGTGCCGAGAAGTTCCTGGACATCAAGTGCCGTATGGCCGGCCTGAAGCCCAACTGCGTGGTGCTGGTTGCCACCGTCCGTGCCCTGAAGTACAACGGCGGCGTGCCCAAGGCCGAGACCGGCAAGGAGAACCTGGAGGCTCTGGAGAAGGGCCTGCCCAACCTGCTGCAGCACGTGGAGAACATCACCAAGGTTTACAAGCTGCCCTGCGTGGTCGCCATCAACCGCTTCCCCACCGACACCGAGGCCGAGCTGAAGCTCATCGAGACCAAGTGCAAGGAGCTGGGCGTCAACGTTGCTCTGTCCGAGGTTTGGGGCAAGGGCGGCGAAGGCGGCATTGAGCTGGCCAAGGAAGTTGTCCGTCTGTGCGAGCAGCCCAACGACTTCTCCTTCGCCTATGAGCTGGATCTGCCCATCAAGGAGAAGATCGAAGCCATTGTCAAGCGGATCTATCACGGCGACGGCGTGAACTTCACCGCCAATGCCGAGAAGCAGATCAAGACCCTGACCGATCTGGGCTATGACAAGATGCCCATCTGCATGGCCAAGACCCAGTATTCCTTCACCGACGACCAGA
>JBJDYK010000099.1:0-1815 GCA_051867275.1 Faecousia sp. | reverse complement strand
GCCTGATGAAAGGCGTGGGCGGCGGTAAGTTCAACCCCAACGGCAAGACCACCCGGGCTATGCTGGTGACGACTCTGTACCGGATGGCAGGAGAGCCGGAGGTTGCGGAACTGTCCACCTTCACCGATGTACCCGCGAACCAGTGGTACGCCAAGGCCGTAGCCTGGGCCCAGGATAACGGCATCGTCAAGGGCGTGACGGACACTGCCTTTGCCCCCAACGCCTCCGTCACCCGGGAGCAGGCCGCCGCTTTCCTGTACCGGTATGTGACCCTGTATCTGAAGCAGGAGCCTGTAAAGGGTGCTGACCTGTCCGTCTACAAGGATGCCGACAGCATTTCCAACTACGCCAAGGAGGCCATTGCCTGGGCCACCGCCGAGGGGCTCTTCGGAGGCTTTGAGGATAAGACAATCCGACCCGGTGACTTCCTCAACCGCGCCCAGATGGCAAAACTCTTGACCGTTCTGGATCAGAAATTCTAATTGCGCCTCTCATCGTATCTCTACAGGTGCACTGCGGATTTGTTTCGCAGTGCACCAAAAAGAACGCCGGAAACCGGGCAATCTTTGCCCGGTTTCCGGCGACTTGTTATGAAAGATCAATCCAGCAGAAATTCGCTTACCCGATCCATGATCCAGCGGATGAACGCTGCGTTGGCTTTATAATACACAAAAATTCCCCGCCGTTCTGAATCCACCAACCCGGCCATCATCAGCTTTGCCATGTGGTGGGACACTGTGGTGAAAGACAGACCCAGCTTTTCGGTCAGATCCTGCACATATACTTCCTCGTCTTTCAGCAAACTGAGGATTTGCAGCCGTACCGGGTCGCCAATGACCTTGATGCAGGCAGCAATGTCCCGCAGAGGAATTTCACGCTTCCGATACTGCTTTGCGGCATCGTAGAGAACGCCTACTTCAATGTGGTTGCAAATGGGTGTGTCATCAGACAGACGATAGGTCATGGTGTAGTATTCATCGATTGCAAACAGGCGGGGGAACACCTCCAGTACCGTGGCGGAAGCATCGCAAATATGCACATCCTCCGGCGTTCCGAACATTTCATCCGGCTGCTTGCCCTGGTAGACCTGGGCGAAACGCTCCAGCAAAGGTTGGTAAGACGTCCGGTTCTCCGCAATTGCGGCAACTACCGGCTCCAGTAATCCCTCCAGTTCATCCACATACCGGGAAAAGCCCCGGACGATGCTCAAAATCCGGAAACGCTCCCCATCGGTGGCGGGGTACTCGGTGAGATAGTCATAAAACGCGGCCAGATCCCTGCATTCCTTCTGTTGCCAGAGCTCATTGGGGAGGGAGAAGGCGAACCGGGCAAAGAAGATAATCTCCTCTTGGGTATACGCCTTGCGCTGCACACAATACTCCCTTAAATCGGTAGGGACATCATTATCAAATGGGTTCGGTATCATGATAGCCGTTGCCAGATTTGCCTCATAGATGCGGCGATTTCGGGTAGGCGCCTCCCCCAGGTTGTCAAAGAAAAAATGCATCCGTTCCTCATCCACCTGACTGACCGCGTCATCAAGGGTTCGCTCCAGATCTTCAAGCGGCCCAAAGAGGGAATCAATGCTCTCCCGGCTCTCGGGATATTGCTCTCGCATACGCCGGATGGCTGCGGACATAGGCCGCCCATTGGCACGCCGGATATAGTAAAGCAGCGCTTCCGCAATTGGCTGGATGTCGCTGTGTACATGTATTTCTCGTTCTCTCTCAGACTGTTCCATCTGATAACCTCCCATTCATGGGGCAATGTGGTCACCCAATCCTATATTAAATATAAATGCAGCTTTGGTTTTTG
>JBJDYK010000098.1:0-1828 GCA_051867275.1 Faecousia sp. | reverse complement strand
CCATCATCGCCGGCATGGGCGAGCTCCACCTGGAGATCATCGTGGACCGCCTGCTGCGTGAGTTTAAGGTGGAGGCCAACGTGGGCGCGCCCCAGGTTGCCTACAAGGAGACCATCCGCAAGGCCGTGGATCAGGATACCAAGTATGCCCGCCAGTCCGGCGGTAAGGGCCAGTACGGCCATGTCAAGATCCATGTGGAGCCCAACGAGTCCGGCAAGGGCTACGAATTCATCAATTCCGTCGTGGGCGGCGCGGTTCCCAAGGAATACATTCCCGCCGTTGACGCTGGTATCCAGGGTGCCATGCAGGCCGGCGTGATGGCCGGCTTCCCCGTGGTGGATGTGAAGGTCACCCTGTACGACGGCTCCTATCACGAGGTCGACTCCTCCGAGATGGCCTTTAAGATCGCCGGTTCCATGGCCTTTAAGGAGGCCTGCCGGAAGGCCCAGCCCGTCATTCTGGAGCCCATCATGAAGGTTGCCGTTGTGGTGCCCGATGAATACATGGGTACCGTCATCGGTGATATCACCGCCCGCCGCGGCAACATCCTGGGCCAGATCCCCAGAAACGGTTCTACCCAGATCGATGCCAACGTTCCTCTGTCCGAGATGTTCGGCTACGCGACCGACCTGCGCAGCAAGACCCAGGGTCGTGGCCAGTACTCCATGGAGCCCAGCCACTACACGGAGCTGCCTAAGTCCAAGAGCGAAGAAATTGTCTCGAAACGGGGCCGGTAAGAAATTTTTTCTTGCCTTTCTGCCGAATCTGTAGTAAGATAGAGGCAGTTCGGCATTCGATCGTTCCACATTTTAAAATCATCAACAACAAACAGTTACAGGAGGATTTTTTCAATGGCAAAGCAGAAATTTGAAAGAACCAAGCCTCATGTTAACATCGGCACCATCGGCCATGTTGACCACGGCAAGACCACTCTGACCGCCGCTATCACCAAGTATCTGGCCATGAAGGGCCAGGCCGATTTCGAGGACTATGCTTCCATCGATAAGGCTCCCGAGGAAAAGGCTCGTGGTATCACGATCAACACCGCTCACGTTGAGTACCAGACCGACGCCCGTCACTACGCTCACGTTGACTGCCCGGGCCACGCCGACTATATCAAGAACATGATCACCGGCGCTGCTCAGATGGACGGCGCTATCCTGGTTATCGCCGCTACCGACGGCCCCATGGCTCAGACCAAGGAGCACCTGCTGCTGGCCCGTCAGGTCGGCGTGCCCGCTATCGTTGTGTTCCTGAACAAGTGCGATCAGGTTGACGACGAGGAGCTGCTGGAGCTGGTGGAGATGGAAGTCCGCGAGACTCTGGACTACTACGAGTTCCCCGGCGACGACACCCCCATCGTCAAGGGTTCCGCTCTGAACGCTCTGATCTCCGAGTCCAACGATCCCAACGCTCCCGAGTTCGCTTGCATCAAGGAGCTGATGGACGCCGTTGACACCTTCATCCCCACTCCCGACCGTAAGGCTGATATGCCCTTCCTGATGCCCGTTGAGGACGTCTTCACCATCTCCGGCCGTGGCACCGTGGCTACCGGTCGTGTTGAGCGTGGCCAGATCAAGAAGAACGAGCCCGTGGAAATCGTTGGCCTGCGTGAGGACAAGCAGAACACTGTCGTCACCGACATCGAGATGTTCCATAAGCTGCTGGACTACGCAGAAGCCGGCGACAACATCGGTGCTCTGCTCCGCGGCGTTGACAAGAAGAACATCGAGCGCGGCCAGGTTCTGGCTAAGCCCAACTCCATCCACCCCCTGACCAAGTTCAAGGGCCAGGTTTACGTCCTGTCCAAGGAAGAAGGCGGCCGTCA
>JBJDYK010000097.1:0-1828 GCA_051867275.1 Faecousia sp. | reverse complement strand
TCACGCAGAAATCCGCCGTCGCTGTTGGTGGTGGCGACGATGATGCAAGACCTGGGGTGGCTCTCAACGGTGGTGCCATAGGCTTGGCGGTACTTATCGTCGGTACGGGAGATGAAGGATTTGACAACTTCCACATCGACCTTTTTCATGCCGTTCAGCTCGGAGATTTCCAAAATCCAATAACCCTGGAGCTTCTCCGGGGCAGTCTTGTCCTTCATGTCGGAGATGGACAGCGAGTCGGAAAACCACTCCTTGCCCAGAATGGAAAACAGCGTGGATTTGCCCATGCCTTGGTCGCCGTTCAGTACCAGGATGGAGTCAAACTTGATTCCGGGGCGGTAGATCCGGGCAATGGCGGCGACCATTGTCTTTCGGGTGACCGCCCGTACATAAGGCGTATCGTCCGCACCAAGGTAGTCCACCAGCAAGGTGTCCAGCCTGGGCACTCCATCCCACTTGAGCGGGGCGAGATATTCTTTCACGGGGTGATAGAGTCGTTCCGAAGAAGTCACGGCCAGAAGGGCATCCTTGAACTTGGTGGGCGACCAAATACCGTAGGTGCGTTCAAAGTACAGCTTGGCACACGCCATATCGGTGTCGCCCCAACCAGGCTTTACCTGTGGCCAGGGCAGCTTCCCTGTGACATCGAGCATACTCTTGAACTGGTTGAACACGATGGACTGGAGGTTGGGGTCATAGCGGAGAATTGTGCAGATGTTGGTCAGCGTGTCCTTTACATTGCCTGTCCGATCCAGCTCCAACTTTGTCTGCCAATCCTCATCGTCAAACTCGTTGGCAGCCTGGGCCATGCGATCTTCAGCAAACACAGCTTTGACCCTATCGTCCGTCAGCGCAAATTCGGTCATGGCTGTATAGGAAGGCAGCTTACCGATGGGCGTATCAGGGGCGGCTTTATCGTCCAGGTCCCGAAACTTATGGAGGCGGACAAGATCAAATGCATTCAGCAGCTTTCCACAGACCGGGTCAGTGGCGTGATGGCTGTATGCAAACTTGCCGTCATAGAGGACCACACCCGCACTGCTGTCAGCGGGGATGTAATCATAGCGGCCGTTCATGGCCGAGGGAGCGTATACTTCCGGAAGGAAGGTATCGATAGCTTCTTCAATCGTGTACGCACGGCAGAAGGCTCCGACCACGCCGGGTTTGGTCAGCGGATCAGCCTGCTGGGAGATGCTGCGGCGGACCGCTTCAGACTGGCGGCTAGAGACTGGCCAAGTAGATACATCATGCCAATCGGCATATCTGCGTAAGTAGGCATCCGGGTCCAGGAGTGTACCGTCTTTGACCTGGAAAAAGAACTCACCGTTGGCGGAGGTGGAAGGCCAGTACATCAGACGGCAGGCCTCATAAGTGGTATCGTCAAACAGGTCAATGCCGATGTCCTTGGCAACCATCCGGGCTACAGCCGGATACTCCTCTTCCGAAACTTCGCGGGACAGCGGGATGATCATCCGCAGGCGGGGATGTTCCGGCGTATGCTTATGGGTGGAGTAGACACAGCACTGAAAATCATGGAGCATGATGATCTCGTCCCAGATCCCCGGCTTGCCATAGTCCATGTCCAAAGTCAGCATAGACCGGCAAAGCACCATGCCGTTTTTTCGGCGACCTTCTCGGAGCGCGCCGCCCACGAAGCCACCCACATCTTTGATGGCATCTTGCGAGCCTTTTTTCAGCTTGCGGTATTCCTCTACAGTTTCCGTAGTTCTCTGGGTCACGCTGACCTTCCGGCACAGCTCGTCCCAAGAGATCTCACGGTTTTTCCACTTCTTATCCATGCGGCTGTTGCCGACAGCGATTTTCATGC
>JBJDYK010000096.1:34108-39794 GCA_051867275.1 Faecousia sp. | reverse complement strand
GCTGCGCACCTATGCGAATCCGTAACATTCTGCGTTTTATTGGTTCCGCTCTGTCCCATTAGGTTTCGGGCCGGATATATCCGGCCCCTACAATGTGGTTTTATGCATAAGTGGAGCAGGATTGGAGGTTCTTTTCGATTTTCTTTGACTTTTTGTAGAAATTGTGGTAGAATATACCAGGTTTCAACCTTCATATGGAGGGAAAGCTGATTTTTGATTGGAAGGGTGTGGCTTTTATGAGCCTGATTCCTCTGGGTTTGTTTGCCCTGGCCGTGGCGGCGCTGGACCAGCTCAGCAAATTTCTGGTGCTGCAATGGATTCCCCACAGGCAGGTGGTGGAGTGCGTTCCCGGCCTGTTTCATCTGACCTATGTGAAA
The DNA here is from genome assembly GCA_051867275.1 of Faecousia sp. Classification (GTDB taxonomy): domain Bacteria; phylum Bacillota; class Clostridia; order Oscillospirales; family Oscillospiraceae; genus Faecousia. Next base: position 39,417 of record JBJDYK010000096.1, on the reverse strand, counting down.
AATTACGGCGCGGCCTTCTCCATGCTCCAGGGGCAGCAGTGGCTGTTTTTCCTGGTGTTTGTGGCCTTTGTGGGGCTGCTGGTGTGGGGACTAAAGAAAAAATCCCTGCCCTTCAAGCCCTTTGAGCTGTGGTGTCTGGCGGCGGTGCTGGGCGGCGGCCTGGGCAATATCATCGACCGGATGGTTCGGGGCTTCGTGGTGGACATGATCGAGGTGGAGTTTATGACCTTCCCCGTGTTCAACGTGGCCGACTGCTTCATCACCTGCGGCGCCATCGCCCTTCTGGTACATCTGGTATTCTGGAACCGGGATTTCTGGCGGGAAGAGAAAAAATCGGAGAAATAATATGGAATTTATGTGTCAGATCCCGGGGCAGCGGATCGACGTCTTTCTTTCCCAGGCGGTGGAGGGCCTCAGCCGCAGCGGCGCCCAGTCCCTGCTGGAAAGCGGCGGCGTCACCGTAAACGGGAAGACCGTGAAGAAAAATTACAAAACCGCCCCGGGGGATGTCATCCGGGTGGAGCTGCCGGAGCCGGAGCCTCTGGACGTAAAGCCCACCCAAATGGAGCTGTCCATTGCCTACGAGGATGCGGACGTCATCGTCATCGACAAGCCCAAGGGCCTGGTGGTTCACCCGGCGGCGGGTCACTGGGAGGACACCCTGGTCAACGGCCTGCTCTATGCCCGGGGAAGCGAACTGTCCGGCATCAACGGCGTCCTGCGGCCCGGTATCGTCCACCGGATTGACAAGGACACCTCCGGTCTACTCATCGTGGCGAAAAACGACCTGGCCCACACGGTGCTGGCCAGCCAATTGAAGGACCATACCCTGGCCCGAACCTATGACGCCATTGTCTGCGGCAGTCTCAGGGAGGACAGCGGCACCGTGGACGCCCCCATCGGCCGCCATCCCACGGACCGGAAGCGGATGTGCGTCACGGAACGGGGCAAGGAGGCCGTGACCCACTGGCAGGTGGTGGAGCGGTTCCGGGGCTATACCCACATCCGCTGCCGCCTGGAGACCGGCCGGACCCACCAGATCCGGGTCCACATGGCCCATATCAACCACCCCATTCTGGGGGACATGGTCTACGGACGCAAAAAGCCGGAGCTAGGCCAGTCCAGCCAGTGCCTCCACGCCAGCGCATTGTGCTTCCAGCATCCCAGAACCGGTATGCCATTTCTGGTGGAGTCGCCCCTGCCTCCCTATTTTCTGGAGGTTCTTCAAAAACTTCAAAAATAAAATCGATGGCGTATTGCCATCGATTTTTTCATATTCCCGTAGGGGAGGGTCATGACCCTCCCGAAACCTGGCGGGACAGAGCAGAATCGGAAAAACGCAAAGTATTACGAATTCGCATCGGTACGCAGCGCAATTGGTGCAGCCTGCCGGGAGGGTCATGACCCTCCCCTACGGGATTTTCTTTTAAACGACCCCTTCAAAATCCAGGACGATTTTGCCGGTGCTGGGGTGGAGCTGCCTATATGTGACCCCGGCGGAGTCCAGCATCCGTTTGGAGGCCAGGGTGGCGGGGGTCTGGGCGTACTTGTCCGACAGGTACAGTACCTCCTTCACACCGGCCTGGATGATGGCCTTGGCGCACTCGTTGCAGGGAAACAGAGCCACATACAGCCGGCTCCCCCGTAAATCCCGTCCGTTGGCGTTTAAGATGGCGTTCAGCTCCGCGTGGACCACATAGGGGTACTTAGTTTCCTCCCCCTGGCGATCCCAGGGGTACTCATCGTCGGAGCAGCCGTTGGGCAGGCCGTTGTAGCCGGTGGAAATGATGATGTTGTCCTTCGATACGATGCAGGCCCCCACCTGGGTATTGGGGTCCTTGCTCCGCCGGGCCGCCAGCATGGCAACACCCATGAAATACTCATCCCAGGTGATATAATCCTTCCGTTTCATGGCCGCGCCTCCTTATCTCAGGTATTGAATCCAGTCCCAAACGGAGCAAAACACCAGACACAGACTCAGACATACGGCAGGCAGCGCCCATCCGGCGATCTTCTCCTGATGCTGAACCTTAAAAATCCAGTGAAACACCACTGCCGTCACCAGGAACCCGGCGGACAATGTCTCCAGAATGAGGTAGGCCAAATCAGACCGGGTGAATACAAGAAAAGCTCCTGCCAGCGACGCGGCGGCAACAACGTAGAGCCAGAACCGCCAGCCCAGTTTTTTTATCATGACAGCATCCTCCTAATCATCATTTTTCGCAACTTCCACTGTAGGGGAGGGTCATGACCCTCCCGAAACCTGGCGGGACAGAGCAGAATCGGCAAAACGCAAAGTATTACGAATTCGCATCGGTACGCAGTGCAATCGGTGCGGCCTGCCGGGAGGGAGTTGCCCACGCAGTGAATCATAATTGAATGATTGCCGGTGGCAATCACACCACTACTATATGACCCTCCCCTACAGTGGGCGGCCTTTCGAAAGCCCGTCTGCGTTATGTCGATAAGCGTATTTCTTATTATAACAGAGGAAAAACCCATTGGCAAGGAAAATTCCACCGTTGCGAAAAGAAGGCGGCCATGGTATCATAGAAAAAACGCATTTTTGGAGGTGTTCTGATGGGAACGCTGTTTCTGGCTCCCATGGCGGGGGTGACGGACTGGGCCTTCCGGACGGTCTGCGCCGGTCTGGGGGCCGACATTACCGTGACGGAGATGGTTTCCAGCCGGGCCCTTGTGTATCAGGACAAAAAAAGCGCCGCCCTTCTGCGGAAAAACCCCGGCTCCCGCTGCGGCGCCCAGATATTCGGCAACGACCCGGAGGTCATGGCCCAGGGGGCTGCCCTGGCCGTGGAAATCTCCGGCTGTGATTTTATTGACCTGAACATGGGCTGTCCCATGGCCAAGGTGGTGGGAAACGGCGACGGCTCCGCCCTTATGAAGGACATTCCCCTGGCCGCCCGAATCGTGGAGGCGGTGGTAAAGGCCGTGGAGGTGCCTGTAACGGTCAAATGCCGGTTGGGTTGGGACAAGGGGAGTATCAACGTTTTGGAGCTTTCCCGGGCCGTAGAGGCCGCGGGAGCCAGTGCCATTGCCATCCACGGCAGGACAAAAACCATGCTCTATTCCGGCCGGGCGGACTGGGACACCATCGGCCTGGTAAAGCGGGAGCTGTCCATTCCGGTGATTGCCAACGGAGACATTATGTCCGGGGAGGAGGCGGCGCGGTGCCTGAAGCGGACGGGGGCCGACGGGCTGATGATTGGAAGAGCCGCCTTCGGGGACCCCTGGATTTTTGAGGAAATCAAGGCCGCCCTGGCAGGAGAGCCCATACCGCCCCGTCCGCCCCTTGCCCGGCGTGTCGACACGGCGGTGAAGCAATTGGAGCTGGCCCGGGAGGACAAGGGGGAGCACATCGCCTGCCTGGAGGCCCGGAAGCATTTTGCCTGGTATCTCCGGGGCGTACCCTACAGCAATTTCTATAAGGATCAGATTTCCCACATTTCCACCATGGAGGATGTCTACCGCATCGCCTCCGACATTCGGAAAAATTTGACATGATTTAACCCCGCCGCGAAGCCATCCTTCGCGGCGGTTTTTTTGCTGCCACCCCTGTCATCATGTAATTTTTCCCACGACCTCTGTAGGGGAGGGTCACCGACCCTCCCGGCAGGCTGCGCCGATTCATGCCGCGCGCCCATGCGAATTCGTAACATTTTACATTTTATCGGTTCCGCTCTGTCCCGCCAGGTTGCGGGAGGGTCATGACCCTCCCCTACAGGGCGCGATATAAACCAGCATTATGGCGTGGGTTTAAAAAAACAAATTCCGGATATTCTTTTTTTAAATGTATAGGCTTGTTTTTTTGGGGTTTCTGTGGTAAAATTCATAGTGAGAGAATAGGTGTAATTTCGCTTTCAGCAAAAAAAAGAGAGGAGCTGTGCCCATGTTTTCATCCGCCTTTGTCTGGGCGAAGGTTCTGAGCTATCTGGAGGAAAAGCTCACCACCTCGGTGGTGGCTAACTGGTTCGACGATACGGAGGTGGTGGAGCTGAACGATCAGCAGCTGATTCTGTTCTCCTCCACCGCCTTTCACCGGGATATCATTCAAAAGCGCTGCATCGGTTACATCAAGGACGCCATGCAGCTCACCTTCAACTCCAATGTGGACGTGGTGGTCTTCGGCCCCGAGGAGCTGGCCGCCTACAAATCCCAGGGAAAAAACAACACCGTCCTGGACTTTAACCCCCAGTTCACCTTTGACAATTTCGTGGTAGGCTCATCCAACCGCTTCGCCCACGGAGCCGCCATCGCCGTGGCCAACAATCCCGGCCAGGCCTACAACCCTTTGTTCATCTACGGCCCCGCCGGTGTTGGCAAGACCCATCTGCTTTACGCCATTGCCAATCAGCTTCGCCGCCAGCACCCCGATTATAAAATCGTCTACATCAAGGGCGACCAGTTTACAAACGAGCTGATCGCCGCCCTGCAGAGCGGCAAAAACGTGGAATTCCGCAGCAAATACCGGGAGGCCGATCTGTTCCTCATCGATGACATTCAGTTCATCGCCGGTAAGGACAGCACCCAGGAGGAATTCTTCCATACCTTCAACAAGCTCTACGAGGAGCACAAGCAGATTGTCATGACCGCCGACCGGAAGCCCAGCGATATGCTGACTTTGGAGGACCGGCTCAGGACCCGGTTTGAGTGGGGCCTCATGGCCGACGTTCAGACCCCCGACTATGAGACCCGTATGGCCATTCTGAAAAACAAGGCCCATTCCCTGGGTCTGGAGCTGGGGGACGATGTGTGCGACTATATCGCCAACAATATCACCAGCTCCGTCCGGCTCATTGAGGGCACCGTGAAAAAAATCGTGGCCTACCGTGACCTCAACAATATGCCCCTGGATCTGCCCAACGTATCCCGGGCCATCAGCGATATGTTCAAGGTGGAGGGCAACCCGGTTCCCACCCCCGGCCTCATCATTGAGCAGGTGAGCCGGTTCTATTCCATCGACCAGTCCGTCATCCGGGGCACCCTGAAAAACAAGGGTACCGCCGAGGCGCGGCAGGTGGCCATGTACCTGATCCGCCACCTGACCAACCTGTCCCTGCCGGAGATTGGCCGGGAGTTTGGCCGGGACCACACCACGGTGATCCATTCCATCCGCAAGGTGGAGTCCATTCTCAAGGACCCCAACCACCCCCTCCAGGCCAACATCCGGGATATCACCGCCAACATCAATTCCTCCCTGTAACCCTGTAGGGGAGGGTCATGACCCTCCCGGCGGATCGCACCGATTGCACTGCGCACCTATGCGAATTCGTAACACGTTGCATTTTATC
>JBJDYK010000096.1:0-34008 GCA_051867275.1 Faecousia sp. | reverse complement strand
ATTTTATCCACAGGCTCCGGTGGAAAAAGAACAACCCTTCCTGTGGAAAAACAAGTAAAAAGTTTTTCCCCTTTTTCCTGTGGATAACCCATGATTCTTCCACACCCCCCTGTGGACTGCCGAGGCCCAAAATATAAGGGCTCGCGTCACTTTTCCACATAATTCCGTACTACTACTGCTACTGCTATTTTTTATCCTTCCTGTTTATAAAAAGAAGGAGATTATATTGCGAAGGAGCGCGCTCTATGAGATTTACCTGTGAAAAAAGTACCCTGGTTTCCGCCATCTCCGTAGCCAGCCGCACCGTGGCCCTGAAAAGCTCCCTGACCGCCATCGAGGGTATTTTCTGCCGGGCCGGAATCGACCGGCTGGAGCTGACCGGCTACAACCTGGAAACCGCCATAACCGTGTCCATCGACGCCAATATCCGGGAATCCGGCTCCTGCATCATGCCTGCCCGGCTGTTTTTCGACATCATCCGCCGCGCGCCGGAGGGGGACGTGTCCATTACCGTGGACGAGAATTTCAAGGTTGCCATCAAAGCGGGCTTCTCCAGCTTCACCTTTTCCGCCTCCAATGCCGAGGATTACCCGGAGCTGCCGGACGTGGAGAGCCGCGGCGGCGTAAAGGTCCCCCAGGGAAAGCTGCGGGAAATGATTTCCGGCACCATCTTTGCCGTGTCCGAAAACCAGAGCCGCCCAATCCATACGGGCTGCCTGTTCGAGGTGGAGGACGATGTGATGTCCGTGGTGGCCGTGGACGGCTACCGTCTGGCCCGGCGAACCTGTCACACCGGGGAACCCACCGGGAGAAATCTCCATTTCGTGGTGCCCGCCCCGGCCCTGAAGGAAGTGGAGAAGATTCTGGGTGAGGAGGGGGACGCCACCTTCACCCTGGGCCCCAAGCACATCCTCTTTGAGATTGGCAGCGCCACCCTGGTGTGCCGCCTGCTGGAGGGAGACTTCCTGGATTGGCGAAGGGTGGTGCCCATGGACAGCCCCGTGAAGCTGGTGGCCAATGTGGCGGACCTGATGGCCTCCATCGAGCGTGTGGGCCTCATCGTCACCGAGAAGCTGAAAAGCCCCGTCCGCTGCACCTTCGGCAATCAGGTGGCCACCTTCCGCACCACTACCACCATCGGCGCGGCGGAGGATCGCTGCTCCATGGCCGGAAACGGCGGGGAAATGGAAATCGGCTTCAATTGCCATTACCTGCTGGACGCCCTGAAGGCCGTTCCCAGTGAGGAGGTCTGTTTGGAGCTGAAAAACGGCCTGAGCCCTATCGTGTTCACCCCGGTTCGGGAAGAAGACGATTTTGCCTACATGGTCCTCCCCGTCCGCCTGCACACCAATTAAAAACCACCGTAGGGGAGGGTCACTGACCCTCCCGAAGCCTGGCGGGATAGAGCAGAACCGAAAAGCGCAAAATGTTTCAAATTCGCATGGGTGCGCAGCTTAAATCGGTGCCTACTGCCGGGAGGGTCAGTGACCCTCCCCTACAGCGAAAAAACGGCATCATCCCGTAGGGGAGGGTCACTGACCCTCCCGAAGCCTGGCGGGATAGAGCAGAACCGAAAAGCGCAAAATGTTTCAAATTCGCATGGGTGCGCAGCTTAAATCGGTGCCTACTGCCGGGAGGGTCAGTGACCCTCCCCTACGGGATGAACTTAATTTGAACTATAAGGAGTTACCTTATGAAAGTAGTTGTAAAACGCCGGGATTCGGAGGTGCGGGATATTCCCATCACCACGGAATTCATCCGGCTGGAGGCCCTTTTGAAGCTGGCCGACGCGGTGCCCTCCGGGGGCGTGGCCAAGACCCTGATCCAGGACGGGGAGGTTCTGGTCAACGGGGAGGTCTGCACCATGCGGGGCAAGAAGCTCCGTGACGGGGACCAGGTCACTTTTATGGGCGCCAAATTCCGGGTATCGGGCCATGAGGCTTGATAAGCTGGAATTGCGGGATTTTCGAAATTATGAAAGCCTTTCCTGTAGCTTTTCCCCCGGTGTGAACCAGATTTTGGGAGAAAACGCCCAGGGAAAGACCAATCTTCTGGAGGCTGTCTATTACCTGTCCTGCGGCCGGGCCTTTCGTACCCGGAAGGAGGCGGAGCTGATTCGCTTCCACGCGGATTTCGCGGAGCTTTCCTGTGACGTCACCGGACTGGAGCGGCAGCAGAATGTGCGGGCGGTGCTGTTTTCCGGCAGGAAGCCCCGGCAGCTCTATTTAAACGGCGTCCGGCGCAAGTCCATGGGGGAGCTGTCCGGAGTTTTGAGTACGGTGCTGTTCTGCCCCGAGGATCTGACGGTTTTAAAGGCCGGTTCCGCGGCCAGAAGAAGGTTTCTGGACCAGGCCCTGTGCCAGCTTCGGCCCAGATACGAGGCCGCCTGCCTGGAATACAACCGGATTCTGGAGCAGAAAAGCCGAATTTTGCGGGATCGCTTCGAAAATCCCTCCCTTTTGGAGGTTTTGCCCGAATATTCCAAACGACTGTGCCAGGTGGGAGCCATTCTCATCTCCTACCGGGCAAGATTTTTGCAGGGCCTGGGCAGGGAGGCAACCCGGTTCCACCGGGAGTTTTCCGGTGGCAGGGAAACTCTGGAAATACCCTACCGCACCGTGTCCACGGTAACGGACCCCATGGCCCCCTTAAATATTCTGGAGCAGCAGCTTTTGGAGCATCTGTCTGCCCATGAACGGGCGGAGCTGGAATCAGCCCAGTGTTTGACCGGCCCCCACAAGGACGATTTCGATGCCAATCTGGACGGCCTCAGCTTGAAGAGCTTCGGCTCCCAGGGCCAGACCCGCACCGCCGCCATCAGCCTGAAGCTGGCCCAGCGGGAGCTGACCAAAAATGACCTGGGGGAGGAGCCGGTGCTGCTGCTGGACGATGTGCTGTCGGAGCTGGACCCGGGCCGTCAGGATTTCGTGCTGAACCAGATCCAGACTGGCCAGGTGTTTATCACCTGCTGCGAGCCCCAGCGCCTGACCCAAATCGGCCAGACCATCCAAATCCAAAACGGAAAAATTATATAAATCAAATACACCGTAGGGGAGGGTCATGACCCTCCCGGCAGGAGGCACCGATTCAAATTGCGTACCCATGCGAAGCCGTAAAACCCTACGTTTTATCGGTCCTGCTCAATCCCGCCAGCTTTCGGGAGGGTCATGACCCTCCCCTACGGTTGTAGCGTGAATCTATCTATGGCACAGGAGGACATCTATGTCTGACGAATTGCAAATCAACAAAGTGGACACAACCTATGACGCGGCCCAAATTCAGGTTCTGGAGGGCCTGGAGGCGGTGCGGAAGCGTCCGGGTATGTACATCGGCTCCACCTCCGTCTCCGGCCTGCACCACCTGGTGTACGAAATCGTGGACAACGCCATCGACGAGGCCCTGGCCGGTTACTGCAAACACATCACCGTCACCATCAACCCCGGGGACTCCATTACCGTCACCGACGACGGCCGGGGCATCCCCGTGGACATCCAGCCCCAGACCGGCCGGCCCGCATTGGAGGTAGTGTACACAGTCCTCCATGCCGGCGGCAAATTCGGCGGCGGCGGCTACAAGGTCTCCGGCGGTCTCCACGGCGTAGGCGCCTCCGTGGTCAACGCCCTGTCGGAGTGGGTTCAGGTTCGGGTTCATAAAAACGGGCAAATCTATGAAATGAAATTCGCCCGGGGTGCCATTACCCAGGAAATGACCGTGGTGGGCCGCACCGACCACACCGGCACCGAGGTCACATTCCAGCCGGACCCGGAGATTTTCGATACCCTGGTCTACGATTACGAGACCCTCCACACCCGGATGCGGGAGGAGGCCTTCCTGAACGCGGGCCTCACCATCTCCATTTCGGACAAGCGTTCCGAGGACGGCCCCAGCCATACCATGTGCTACGAGGGCGGCATCCGGGAGTTCGCCACCTGGTGCAACCGGAACAAGACCCCCCTCCATGAGGACGTGGTCTATATGAAGGGCTCCAAGGGGGACGCCTCGGCGGAGCTGGCCATTCAGTATAACGACGGCTTCTCGGAGTTCATTCTGTCCTTTGCCAACGACGTCCATACCCCCGAGGGCGGTATGCACGAGACCGGCTTCAAGGCGGCTCTGACCCGGGCCATCAATGCCTACGGCGTCAAGACCGGGGCCATCAAGGGAGACGACCGGATCCAGGGCGAGGACTGCCGGGAGGGCATCACCGCCATCATTTCCGTAAAGCTGACCGACGCCCAGTTCGAGGGCCAGACCAAGGCCAAGCTGGGAAACGCCTATATTCGGACGTTGGTGGATTCCATCGTCACGGAGCAGCTCACCGAGTATTTCGAGGAGCATCCCAAAACAGCCAAGGTGATTCTGGAAAAGGCCATGACCGCCAACCGTGCCAGAGCCGCCGCCCAGAAGGCCAGGGACTCCATCCGCCGGAAAACCGCCCTGGGAGGCGCGGCTATGCCGGACAAGCTGCGGGACTGCAACGAGTCCGACCCCACCCTGACAGAGCTTTACATCGTGGAGGGCGACTCCGCAGGCGGCTCCGCCACCCAGGGGCGGGATTCCCGGTTCCAGGCCATTTTGCCTCTGTGGGGTAAAATGCTGAACGTGGAAAAGGCCAGAGAGGACAAGGTCATCAGCAACGAAAAATTGCAGCCGGTGATCACCGCCCTGGGTGCCGGTATCGGCGCGGAGTTTGACTTAAACAAGCTGCGCTATCACAAGGTCATCATCATGGCCGATGCCGATGTGGACGGCAGCCATATCAGAACATTACTTTTGACCTTCTTCTTCCGGTTCATGCGGCCCCTGATTGAGCAGGGCTATGTCTACGCCGCCATGCCGCCCCTTTATAAGCTGGTCCGGGGCAAGACCACCCGCTATGCCTTCTCCGACCCGGAGCGGGACGCCATCTCCGCCGAAATGCGGAGAGACAACCCCAACGCCAAGGTGGACATCAGCCGGAACAAGGGCCTGGGCGAGATGGACCCCCACGAGCTGTGGGAGACCACCATGGACCCGGAAAAGCGAACCCTGAAGCGCATCCAGTTGGAGGACGCCGTAAGAGCCGATGAGATTTTCACCCTCCTCATGGGCGAGAAGGTGGAACCCCGCCGGGATTATATCGAACAAAACGCCAAATTCGCCCAAAATTTGGATTATTAACCGTAGGGGAGGGTCATGACCCTCCCGGCGGCAGACACCGGTTTAACGAACGATTTCCGGCAAATTCGCTGGAGGTTTGGTTCGGATTCGCCGAAAGATGGTACGATTTGTTTTTGCATACTGCCGGGAGGGTCATGACCCTCCCCTACGGAGCGAAAAGCAGGCCATTACTCCAAAGGAGGTTTTTACTTGGCACAACATAAAATCGAACAAAACGCCAAATTCGCCCAAAATTTGGATTATTAACCGTAGGGGAGGGTCATGACCCTCCCGGCGGCAGACACCGGTTTAACGAACGATTTCCGGCAAATTCGCTGGAGGTTTGGTTCGGATTCGCCGAAAGATGGTACGATTTGTTTTTGCATACTGCCGGGAGGGTCATGACCCTCCCCTACGGAGCGAAAAGCAGGCCATTACTCCAAAGGAGGTTTTTACTTGGCACAACATAAAAAGGATTACAAGCCTGAGGACATCATGTTCCCGGAGCAGGCCATTGTGAACTCGGAGCTTGTACACGAAATGAAAACCAGCTACATCGAGTACGCCATGTCCGTCATCGTGGGACGGGCCCTGCCGGATGTGCGGGACGGCTTGAAGCCGGTACACCGGCGGATTCTCTACGCCATGTACGAGGACAATCTCACCTCGGACCGGCCCTTCCGGAAGTCCGCCACCTGCGTGGGCGATGTGCTGGGCCGGTATCATCCCCATGGGGACGCCTCGGTCTATGACGCGCTGGTGCGTCTGGCCCAGGACTTCTCCATGCGCTATATGCTGGTGGACGGCCACGGCAACTTCGGCTCCGTGGACGGGGACCCCCCTGCCGCCTACCGCTACACGGAAGCCAGAATGTCCAAAATCTCCAACGAGATGCTCCGTGATATCGAAAAGGACACCGTGGACTGGGACCCCAACTTCGACGAGACCCGGAAGGAACCCCGTGTTCTCCCCAGCCGGTTCCCCAATCTGCTGGTGAACGGCTCCTCCGGCATCGCCGTGGGCATGGCCACCAACATTCCCCCCCACAATCTGACGGAGGTCATCAACGCCTGTATCTGCGTACTGGACGACCCCGAGGCCACCCTCTCCGACCTGATGGAGCATATCACCGGCCCCGATTTTCCCACCAAGGCCATCATTCTGGGCCGGGCAGGCATCCGGGCCGCCTATGCCACCGGCAAGGGCCGTCTGACCCTGCGGGCCAGAACCCACTTTGAGGAATTTGGCCAGAACCGAACCCGCATCATCGTCACCGAGATTCCCTATCAGGTGAACAAGCGGATGCTCATTAAGAATATGGCCGACCAGGTCAACGAGAAGCGGCTGGAGGGCATCTCCGACATCCGGGACGAAAGCGACCGCACCGGTATGCGCATCGTCATTGAGTTAAAGCGGGATGCCAACGCCCAGGTGGTGCTGAACCGTCTGTTCGCCCAGACCCAGCTTCAGACCACCTTCGCCATCAATATGCTGGCCCTGGTGAAGAACCAGTCCCAGCCCAAGGTGCTGTCCCTGCGGGAAATTCTGGACGAGTATCTGAGCTTCCAGCAGGAGGTCATCGTCCGCCGGACCCGCTACGATCTGCGCAAGGCCCAGGAACGGGCCCATCTGCTGGAGGGTCTGCTGATCGCACAGGACAACATCGACGAAGTGATTCGAATCATTCGTTCCTCTTATGACAACGCCAAGGAAAACCTGATGGAACGCTTTGGTCTGTCGGAGGTGCAGGCCCAGGCCATTCTGGATATGCAGCTCAAGCGGCTCCAGGGTCTGGACCGGGAGAAGCTCCAGGCGGAGTACAAGGAGCTGGAGGAAAAAATCGCCTATTACCAGCGGGTCCTGCGGGAGCCGGAGCTGGTGAAGGGCATCCTGAAGGAGGAGCTGACCGCCATCCGGGATAAGTTCGGCGATGAGCGGAAGACCGAAATTCAGGATGTGGAGGATGAGATTGACGTGGAGGATCTCATCGAGGAGGAGGACTGCTGCTACACCCTGTCCAGCCAGGGCTATATCAAGCGCATGCCCGTGGACACCTACCGCAGCCAGCGGCGGGGCGGCAGAGGCGTCAGCGGTCAGAATCTGAAGCAGGAGGACTATGTGAAGAATATCTTCGTGGCCTCCACCCACGACACCATCCTGTTCTTCACCGATACCGGCCGGGTCCACCGCCGGAAGGGCTACCTGATTCCCGAGGCAAGCCGCACCGCCCGTGGCACCGCCATCGTCAACGTGCTGCCTCTGGAGCCGGAGGAGAAGGTGACGGCCATGCTGCTGACGAGAGATTTCTCCGATGAGGAATATCTCATGATGGTGACCCGGAACGGCACCGTGAAGCGGCTGACCATGCGCGCCATCGACACCAACCGGAAGGGCGGCATCCGTGCCCTGAATCTGGAGGAGGGGGACCACCTGATCTCCGTCATGAAGACCACGGGCCGGGACAACATTCTCCTGGCCACCGCCGGGGGCATGGCCATCTGCTTTGCCGAGACCGACGTGCGCACCATGGGCAGAGAGGCCACCGGCGTCCGGGGCATCACCCTGGCCCCCGGGGACTTCGTGGTGGGCGCCGAGCGGGCGGAGGAGGGCAAGTGCCTGCTGACCGTCACGGCCAAGGGCTACGGCAAACGGACGGAGCTGGGCGAGTACCTGCGCCTGGGCGAAAACGGCGCCCGTCAGCCCCAGAGCCGGGGCGGCAAGGGTCTGAAGAATTACAACATCACCCCCAAGACCGGGAACGTCATCGGCTGCCGTGTGGTGGGCGAGGGGGACGACGTGATGCTGATCGAATCCGGCGGCGTCATCATCCGGATGCCCGTGTCCGACATCAACATTTACCGCAGAGATACCCAGGGCGTCATCCTCATGCGTGTGGAGGAGGACAGCCAGGTCATCGGCGTGGAGCGCATCGACGGCCAGGATTCCGAAGAAGCCTGACCGTAGGGGAGGGCCGGTATGAAAGAATAAAGAGGAATGAATAAATAGATAAGAAAGTTGCATTTTGAATTGCTCATTTTTATTTATTCTCTATTCTCTAATTTTCCCTCCTCTACAGGCAGCTTGATGCATTTCGGCTACGGTTTTTTTGGTCAGGGGGTGGCGGACCCAGGGGGCGATTTCCGCCAGGGGGGTCAGCACGAAATCCCGCTTGTGCATTTCCACATGGGGAATCTGTAAATCCGGCTCGTCCAGCACCAAATCGTCATAGAGCAAAATGTCCAAATCCAACGTTCTGGGGCCCCAGTGGATTTCCCGGACCCGGTTGGCCCCCTGCTCGATTTCGTGGAGGGCGTCTAAAAGCTCCCGGGGTTCCAGCAGGGTTTCCAGCTCCAACGCGCCGTTTAGAAAATCGTCCTGCTCCACGCCGCCGTAGGGGGCCGTCACCAGATAGGAGGACACCCGCTTCACCCGGCAGTCATGCCTTTTTCCAAGGCTTTCCACGGCAAAATCCAGGTAGCCCTTCTTATCTCCCATGTTGGAGCCCAGGGCGATATAGGCCCGGTGCCAGCCCCTACAAATCGACACGGAAACCGTATCCAGGGGCAGCCCCACGGGTGCCCAGGGCTTCTGGATTTCCAACTCCACCTGCTGCACCAGGGGATATTCCAGCAAGATGGCCTCCGCCAGCCGGTTTGCTACGGTCTCCAGCAGCTTCCAGGTGTGACCGGTGACAAAATTCTTTATAAACTGGCTCACCGCTCCATAGTTGACGGAATGCTCCAGTTGGTCGGTGCGGCCGGCCTGCCGGGTGTCCGTATAAAGGACGGCGGAAACCACGAATTTCTGCCCCAGCACATTCTCCTCGGGGAATACGCCGTGGTTGGCAAAAATTTCCAGTCCCCGAATCTTAATCTGATCCATGACGCCTCCTACCGGCCCAGAATGGCCTCCGTCATCTGAATGACCCGCTTGTTTTCCTTGATGTCATGAACCCGCACGAAGGCGCAGCCCTTCAGGACACCCAGAACCGTGGTGGCCAGGGTGCCCTCCACCCGCTGGTCCGACGGCAGATTCAAGGTCAGACCGATGACGGACTTCCGGGAGGTGCCCAGCAGAATGGGGAAGCCCAGCCGGTGCAGAATGTCCACATGGTTTATGGCCTCCAGGTTCATTTCGTAGGTCTTGCCGAAGCCCACGCCGGGGTCCAGCATGATCTTGTCCTCGGGAACTCCGGCCTCCCGGGCGATGGACAGGCAGATTTCCATGTCCTTCACCATGTCCTCCAGGAAATTCTCATAGACGGCCTCGTTGTTCCGGTTGTGCATCAGGCAGCAGGCCGCCCCGTACTGGGCCGTGAGTTTGGCCACCCGGGGGTCATGCCGGAAGCCCCAGATATCGTTGACCAGGTCGGCTCCCGCCTGGAGGGCCGCCTCCGCCACGGGGGCCTTGTAGGTGTCGATGGACAGGGGTACGTCGAACCGGGCCTTCAGAGCCTCCAGCACCGGCGTGACCCGGGCGATTTCCTCCTCCTCGGAGATCACCGTGTGGCCGGGCCGGGTGGATTCCCCGCCTACGTCCACAATGTCCGCACCCTCCCGAATCATTTCCTCGGCGTGGTACAGGGCAGCGTCCAGATTGTTGAATTTTCCACCGTCGGAGAAGGAATCGGGCGTCACATTCAGGATGCCCATAATATAGGTTTTATTCTTTACGTCAAACTCTTTTTTACCGATTTTCATAGCGTTCTCCTTAATCCTGAATCCACAGGTTCATTTTTTCCCGGGGCCAGTTGCATTCCTCCCGGGCAGGGCAGCAGAAGCAGTTCCGGGAAGCCTTGTCGGCCCGGTAGAGATAGGTTCTCAAGGTGCTTTTCGAAAGGGCAGGGGAGCGGTGGCCGAGAATTGCCTCCCGGATTTCCTCGATTTCCTCCGGTTCGAAGCCGCAGTCAGGCAGAATGTTACCCGCGATTTCCGCTCCGGCAATCTCGTGAGAGGTTCCCGGCTCCGCTCGCCCCAGATCGTGAAGCAGGGCCGCGCCGTAGAGCAGGTCCCTGGAAAGTCCGGCTCCCTCCTCCAAATTATAAATCCGCATGAGCCGGGCCACCGCCAGAAAATGCTCCATATTGTGGCGGCAGAAGGGGCGGCTTTCCTCCGCTTTCTGCAAAGCGTCGTACAATTGCCGAAACAGGGGGTGCTGCTGGAGCAGATGAATCCGTTCCATGGTTTATCCCCGCACCATCTGCAGGAAGGTCTGTTGAAGGGAATAGTCCTCGGCGAAGACACCCCGGACCATGGTGGTGACGGTGAGGGTGCCGGGCTTCTGGACCCCCCGCATGGTCATGCACATATGCTCCGCCTCCAGCATGACCATGACCCCCTTAGGATGGAGATTGGCTTCCAGGGCATCGGCAATCTGGGCGGTCATGTTCTCCTGAATCTGGGGCCGACGGGCAAAGACCTCCACCGTCCGGGCCAGCTTGCTGAGACCGGCCACCTTGCCGTCGGGGATGTAGGCCACATGGGCCTTGCCGTAGAAGGGCAGCAGGTGATGCTCGCAGACGGAATAGAAGGTGATGTCCTTTTCCAGGACCATATTGTTGTTGGTTGCGGTGAATTGCTTGCGCAGGTGTTCGGCGGGGTCCTCGTAAAGACCGCCGTAAATCTCCCCGCACATCCGGGCGATCCGGTCCGGGGTCTCCAGCAGGCCCTCCCGGTTTACGTCCTCCCCGATGCCCTCCAGCATCAGCCGGACGCCCTGTTTGATTTTATCGTAGTCCATCATGATTTCAACCTCCACGGTCAGATTTCGGGACGGACGTTTTTGCGCAAAAAGCCATCCCGTGTGAATGAGAAAATAAATAATAGGTTTAAATCCCTTCACAATCGAGATGGCGCACATCTGTAAGTTGCAACGGGTGCGGGATTCATATCGTAAGACCAGCTTTTCGTTTCCGCGGCAACTCCCCATCCGCCGAACACTTGACGCATGAATCCCTATTCTGCATATTATTTATTTTATAAGGATTATACAGCGGTTGGCAGGAAATTGCAACAGAATTTTACACCCTTGACACAGGGGGAAAATCCGGCTATAATGTACCCGAATTTCATAACAGACAGTTCGTGACCATCCTGTCTATAAACAAAACTAGGGATTTTTTTCGATGGGCGCGGTGCGTCCATTTTTTGTTGGGATTTTCAGGTGTAGGGGAGGGTCATGACCCTCCCGGCAGTATGCACCGATTCAAATTGCGCACCAGTGCGAAGCCGTAACAGTTTGCGTTTTTTGATTCCGCTCAATCCCGTTGGGCTGCGGGAGGGTCATGACCCTCCCCTACGGTCCACAGGCGGAAACACGAACCTGTCTGAATCTCAGGAGGTATATGTATGTCCAAAAAAACTAAATTCATCGTCTATGCAGGTCTTTTGGCGGGGCTGTATGTGGTGCTGACCTATGCCCAGAATCTGCTGTGGCCCGGCTCCACCACCATGGCCATTCAGATGCGGATGTCCGAGGCTCTGAACATCTTCGCCTTCTTCACCCCGGCGGCTATCCCGGGCCTGACTTTGGGATGCTTGCTGTATAATGTGAGCTGGTCCCAGAGTCTGCCTCTGGACTGGCTGGTGGGAAGTTTGGCAACCCTTCTTGCCACCGCCTCCATGTGGGGTCTGCGGAAGGTGAAGCTGGCAAAATGCCCCTGGCTGGGACTGCTGATGCCCGCGGTGTTCAATGCCCCCCTGGTGGGCTGGGAGCTGGCGGTGTACCTGGGAGAAGCCGGGTTTACCTGGCCGGTGTTCGGAATGAACGCCCTGTACGTCTTCCTGGGGGAGGCCATCGTGATGCTGGTCCCCGGCGCCATTTTGTACTATGCCCTGACTGCCCGCCACCTGGACGAGAGACTGTTTTCCTGAGTAAAACACCTTTCCTTTCCGTAGGGGAGGGTCATGACCCTCCCGGCAGGCTGCACCGATTGCACTGCGTACCGATGCGAATTCGTAATACTTTGCGTTTTTCCGATTCTGCTCTGTCCCGCCAGGTTTCGGGAGGGTCATGACCCTCCCCTACAGGCAAAAAAACGAGGATGACAAGATTTTGGACTTGACATCCTCGTTTTTTTCGTGTATACTGTCAACGTTTTCTGAAAAATGAGCAAAGGAGGCCGCCCATGAAGGAACACAAGCTGGAGCTGACACTGCTGTTCGATTACTATGGGAACCTTCTGACGGAAAAGCAGCGAACCTGCTTCGACTTATATTACAACCAGGATATGTCCCTCAGTGAGATCGCCCAGGAGTCTGGCATCAGCCGCCAGGGCGTCCACGATTCCCTGACCCGCGCCAGAGTGACCATGCAGAATCTGGAGGCCACCACCGGCGCCATGGAACGGGACCGGCGTTGCCGGGAGGCCCTGGTCCGCATCCGCGCCGCCGCCGAACCCCTGTGCCAGAACGCCAACCCCAAGGTGGTGCGGCTGGCCCGGGAGATTCTGGCCGCTGCCGCTACCTTGGAGGGCTGAGCTATGGCGTTTGAAGGCTTGACCGAAAAATTATCCGCGACTTTTAAAAAGCTCCGGGGCAAGGGCCGCCTGAAGGAGTCTGACGTCAAGGAGGCCATGCGGGAAATCCGTCTGGCCCTGCTGGAGGCCGACGTGAGCTATAAGGTGGTCAAGGATTTTATCAAATCCGTCACCGAGCGTTGCGTGGGCGCCGATGTGCTGGAATCCCTGACCCCTGCCCAGATGATTGTCAAAATCGTCAATGAAGAGCTGACCCGGCTCATGGGCACGGAAACCAAACATATTACCATCAATCCCAAGGGCCCCACGGTGATTATGCTGGTGGGCCTCCAGGGCGCGGGCAAAACCACCAACGGCTCCAAGCTGGCGGGCCTCATGAAGAAGCAGGGCAAGAACCCTTTGCTGGTGGCCTGCGACATCTACCGCCCCGCCGCCATCCGCCAGTTGGAGATCTGCGGCGAGAAGCTGGGCATCCCCGTGTTCCAGATGGGCCAGACCAACCCGGTGGACATTGCCAAGGCCGCCATCCAGCACGCCATCCGCCACGGTAACGACATGGTGTTCCTGGATACCGCCGGCCGGCTCCATGTGGACGAGGCCCTGATGAACGAGCTGAAATCCATCAAGGAAACCGTGAAGCCCCAGGAGATTTTGCTGGTGGTGGACGCCATGACCGGCCAGGATGCGGTGAACGCCGCCCAGAGCTTCAACGAATGGCTGGACATCGACTCGGTCATGCTGACCAAGCTGGACGGCGACGCCAGAGGCGGCGCCGCTCTGTCGGTCCGTGCCGTCACCGGCAAGCCCATCAAATTCGTGGGCACCGGCGAAAAGCTGGGGGACATCGAGCCCTTCCATCCGGATCGCATGGCCTCCCGAATCCTGGGCATGGGCGACGTGCTGACCCTCATCGAGAAGGCGGAAAAGGCATTCGACGCCAAAAAAGCCGCCGAAATGGAGGAAAAGCTGAAGTCCAACCGCTTCACCCTCCAGGATTTCTACGATCAGTTGGTGCAGCTCAAATCCATGGGCTCCATGCAGGAGATTCTGGCCCAGCTCCCCGGCACAGGTAATCTGAAGGGCGCCCAGGTGGACGAAAAGGCCATGGTCCGCACCGAGGCCATCATCCTGTCCATGACCCCCGCTGAGCGGGAGAATCCCTCCATCATCGGCTCCAGCCGGAAGCAGCGTATCGCAAAAGGCTCCGGCGTCCGGGTTCAGGACGTAAATTCCCTGCTGAACCAGTTTGAGACCATGCGCAAGCTGGTGCGCCAGTTCTCCGGCCCC
The DNA here is from genome assembly GCA_051867275.1 of Faecousia sp. Taxonomy (GTDB): domain Bacteria; phylum Bacillota; class Clostridia; order Oscillospirales; family Oscillospiraceae; genus Faecousia. Next base: position 20,105 of record JBJDYK010000096.1, on the reverse strand, counting down.
GGCGCGGGCAGGAAGATGAAGCGCATGGGCCGCATGAAGGGAATGCCCGGCGGCTTCCCCGGATTTTGATCGCAGCGCCCTGTTTGGGGCTTGACGATATATATTTTATCATATTTGGAGGTGAAACCCCATGGTTAAGATCAGACTGAGAAGAATGGGCGCGAAGAAGGCTCCTTTCTACCGCATCGTGGTTGCCGATTCCCGTTTCCCCCGGGATGGCCGCTGCATCGAGGAGATCGGCACCTATAACCCCCTGACCAACCCCGCCACCGTGGAAGTGGACGCGGAGAAGGCCCAGACCTGGATCAAGAACGGCGCACAGCCCACCGATACCGTCCGTGGCCTGCTGAAGAAGGCTGGCGTGCTGTAAGCGTCGGGAAGGAGTAGTCCCGATGAAGGAACTTCTGCTGTATATGGCAAAGAATCTGGTCGATCATCCCGAGGACGTTACGGTCACGGAAACCCAGGGCGAGGAGGGCACCATTCTGGAGCTGCATGTCGCCCCCAATGACATGGGCAAGGTCATCGGCCGTCAGGGCCGCATCGCCAAGGAAATCCGGGTGCTTTTGAAAGCCGTTGCCCAGCGTACCGGCCAGCGCGTCACCGTGGATATTGTCGATTGATCTCAAAACCCGCTGCTTCGGCAGCGGGTTTTTGAGTTTCCAACATACCCCCATAATTGTCATCCTGAGCGAAGCGAAGGATCTCGAACAGGGAAGTACCAACAACCAGATCCTTCGCTGCGCTCAGGATGACACGGGGGCGCGGTGCGATAAATTTCCGTTTAGCTCCTGTAGGGGCTTTTACATCCGGCCCGGCGGTAGGAACCGATTCAAGCTGCGCACCCATGCGAATCCGTAACATTCTGCTGTTTTTTCGGTTCTGCTCTGTCCCGCAAGGTTTCGGGCCGGATATAAAAGCCCCTACAGGTTGCTTTCTTTTTATTTCTTCTCGATGACCTCGATGCCGCCCAGGTATTTGCGCAGGACGGGGGGGACCACCACGGAGCCGTCGGCCCGCTGGTTCTGCTCCACCATGGCGGGGAAAATCCGGGAGGTGGCCAGGCCGGAGCCGTTGAGGGTGTGGACAAATTCCGGCTTGCCGGTCTCTTCCCGGCGGAAGCGGATATTGCCCCGGCGTGCCTGATAGTCCCGGGCGTTGGACACGGAGGAAACCTCCTTGTAGCCGTTCATGGAGGGAATCTGAATTTCAATGTCGTAGGTTCTGGCCATGGAGGCGGAGCAGTCTCCCGCCGCCAGTTTTACGGTGCGGAAGTGGAAGCCCAGCCCCCGCACCAGATTCTCTGCCTTGGCTACCAGCTCGTCAAAGGCAGCATCGGAATCCTCGGGACGGGTGTACTGGAACATCTCAATCTTATTGAACTGGTGGCCTCTCACCATGCCCCGCTCGTCGGCCCGGTGGGAACCGGCCTCCCGGCGGAAGCAGGGGGTGTAGGCGAAGAACTTCCGGGGCAGCCACGATTCCGGCAGAATCTCATCCCGGTACACGGAGGCCAGAGCCGCCTCGGCGGTGGGCAGCATATAGTGAACCCGGTCGTCGGTGGGGTTGGCGATTTTGTACACCTCGTCGGCAAACTTGGGGAACTGGCCGGCGGTCTCACCGCACTGGTACTCCAGCATATGGGGCGGCAGAATGAACTCGTAGCCGTCGGCGATGTGGGTGTCGATGAAGTAGTTCAGAAGCGCCCACTCCAGCCGGGCGCCCATGCCCTTGTAAATCCAGAAGCCGGAGCCTGCCAGCTTGGCGCCCCGGGTGTAGTCGATGAGGTCCAGATCCAGGCACAGGTCCACATGATGCTTCGGTTCAAAGTCAAACTTATGAGGCTCCCCGAAATACCGCAGAGGCTCGTTGTTCTCCTTGCCGCCGGGAACCAGGTCCGGGTCGGGCAGGTTGGGCAGGGACAGCATAAGGGTCCGGTACTCCGCCTCCACGGCATCCAGCTTTTCGGCGTCGGCGGCAATGCCGGCCTTTAATTCGGCCATTTCCTTGAAAATGGGGGCCACGTCCTGACCGGCCTTCTTGAGCTGGGGAATTTCCTTGGAAATCTTATTCTGCCGGGCCTTTCTGGTCTCGGTGTCCAGAATCAGGGCACGGCGCTGGGCGTCCAGCTCCAGAATCCGATCCACGGCCTCGTCGCAGTTTACTTTCTTGGCCCGCAGACCGTCCTTCACGGCCTGGGGGTTTTCTTTGATTCGTTTAATGTCCAACATATTTGTCACCTCATTGGCTGATTGCGTTTTGAAACGTCTTTCATCGCTTCGCATAACACCTGTAGGGGAGGGTCATGACCCTCCCGGCAGTACGCAAATACATTTCGTAATATTTTCGGCGAATTCGCCCCAATTTGTTGGTTTAGCAGTTGCCTGCCGCCGGGAGGGTCATGACCCTCCCCTACAGGGGATTTGATAAACCGAAAACATCATCCTTACGGGGCCTGTTCCGGGTTTTGAAGCTGCTTAAACAGGTCGGCGTACAGCAGGGCGCCCTCCTGGTCCAGGCTGGGCAGCATTTCGGCCAGCTTCTCCATCGCGTCGGCAAAATCATCGGTCCGTTCCTGGCTCAAAGCCCGCTGTGCCTGGGCCAGCAGCTCATAGGCCTCCAGACGGGTTTTCAGACGGTTCTTTTCCTCGGCCAATTGATTCTCCAAATCCTCGCATCTCTGCTCTTCCCGGTCCAGGACGGCTCCGGCTTCCTCCAGCTCCCGCTGAAGAGCCAGCTTGTCCTGCTCCAATTGGGAAATCTGCCCGTTCAGCTCCTGGTTTTTCCCGGTCAGGGCCCGGTTCTCATCCTGAAGCTGCTCTGCCTTGCTCAGGGCGGAGCTGGCGTTTTGGTTTAACTGGCTGATGGTCTCCTGGGAGTTGCGAAGCTGCCGCAGGAAGGACAGGGCAACCAGAAGGAAAACCGCGCAGAACAGAACGCTGATATACCGCAGCAGGGCATTGTTTCTGCTGGTCTGGCTGGGGGTACGCTCCGGCTCCTGCCGGGGAACCTCGGTTTGTTCCGGTTCCTCAATCAGATGCTCCGCCTTTTCCAGCAGCTCATTTTTTCTCTTTCTCATTGGCCCTTTCGTACCTCCTTGGGCAGTGTTTGCAGCACCTCATAGAGCCGCTGCAGGTCCTCGGGACCATAAAATTCCAATTCAAACCGGCCCTTGCGCTTGCCGGTGACGATTTTGACGCCCCTGCCCAGGTGGCTGGAAAGCTGCTTCTCGCACTCGGCCACATAGTCCACCCGCAAAGGCTTTTCGGGCTGCTCCGGCTTCGGCTCCCGGCTCAGGTTCCGGCACAGCAGCTCCGCCTGCCGCACCGACAGGTCCAAAGCCACGATTTTCTGTGCCGCCTCCCGACGCTTTGCCGGGTCCTTCACACTTAATACGGCTCTGGCGTGTCCCGGGGACAGCTTGGAGGCTCTGACCAGCTCCAGCAGCTCCTCCTCAAGATTCAAAAGCCTGAGGGCGTTTGCCACGGCGGGGCGGGATTTTCCCACACGCCTGGCGGCCTCCTCCTGGGTCAGGCCGTAGTCCTTTATGAGACTGTCGTAGCCCAGAGCCTCCTCCACGGGATTCAAATCCTCCCGCTGGAGATTCTCAATGAGGGCCAGCTCCATGGTTTTCCGGTCATCGGCCTCGATGACCAGGGCCGGAACCTCCGAAAGTCCCGCCAGCCTTGCCGCTCTCCAGCGGCGTTCCCCGGCGATAATCTGAAAATAGCCGCTGGGCAGCTCCCGCACCGTCAGGGGCTGGAGCATGCCGTGTTCGGAAATGGAATCGGCCAGAGCCTCCAGGGCCTCCTGGTCAAATTCCCGCCGGGGCTGCATGGGATTGGGTTCCACCTTCTGAACCGGCAACTGCCGCAGGCTGCCCTCCTGCTCCGGGACCGGTGTATAGTCGCTGAGCAGAGCCCCCAGGCCCTTACCCAGCCCCTTTTGCTTGGCCATGGATTTCATCCTTTCGTTGGAAACGTGTTTAATAGAATCCGCCCGTAGGGGAGGGTCATGACCCTCCCGGCAGTACGCAAAAACACTCCGTACCGGGCTTCGGCGAATTCGCCAATCATTTTTTATAAAATAAGTGCCTGCCGCCGGGAGGGTCATGACCCTCCCCTACGGGCGTACATATTATCGCTTGGTGGCGATTTCCTGGGCCAGGAGGCGGTAGGCTTCGGCGCCCCGGCTGGCACGGTCGTAGGCATTCACCGGCAGACCATGGCTGGGGGCCTCCGCAAGACGGACGTTCCGGGGAATCATGGTGGAAAACACCTTCCCGGGGAAATGTCGCCGAACCTCCTGGGCCACCTGGGCGGAGAAATTGGTCCGGCCGTCGTACATGGTCAGCACCACGCCGAAAATGTCCAGCCTGGGATTCACCCTGCGCTTTACCGCCCGCAGGGTGGACATGAGATCGCTGAGTCCCTCCAGGGCGTAATACTCGCACTGCACCGGCACCAGAATGCCGTCCGCGGCGCAGAGGCCGTTGAGGGTCAGCAGCTCCAGAGAGGGCGGACAATCAATAAATATGTAATCATACCGCTCCCGCAGCCCCTCCAGAGCGTTTTTGAGCTGATGCTCCCGGTCGGCTGCCCCAATCAGCTCCACGCCGGCTCCCGCCAGGGCAGACCCTGAGGGCAGCACATCCCCGAATTTGGTTTTTACGATGGCATTGGCGGCGGCGACCCCGTTGATAATCACGTCGTACACGTTTTTGGAGGCCTTTCGCTTCTCCACTCCCAGCCCGGAGGTGGCGTTGGCCTGGGGGTCAAAGTCGCACAGCAGTACCCGCTTGCCCAGCTCCGTCAGAGCGGCAGTCAGGTTTACGGCCGTGGTGGTTTTTCCCACGCCGCCCTTTTGATTTACGATGGCTACAATCTGACCCATGGCTGCACCTCTCCCGTCCGGGTAATTTTTTCTTCCGCTATTATAGCACAGGTATTTCAAAATGCAATCGCTGTTTTTGTTTCACGTGAAACACTCAGAACAGCAGCCACATCATAAGCGGCATGGTCATCATGCTCATGAGGGTGGTTAAAAATACACCGGAGGCGGCCAGGCTCTCGTCCCCGCCGTAGAGGTTGGCAAGGAGCGTGGTGTTGGTGGCTACCGGCATGGCGCTGCAGGCCACCGTGACCCCCAGCATCATCTCATTGGGCATCCAGCCCCGGCACAGCAGGAAAATCGCGGTGGGGGCCAGAACCAGCTTGGCAAGACCAACAAAATACAGCCGCCAGTTGGTAAACACCTTTTTAAGAGGCACTGCCGCCAGGGCACAGCCGATGGCCAGCATGGCCGCCGGTGAGGTGATGGAACCGATGGTGCTGACCACCCGGTGTACCATCTCAGGGGGCCGCGCGTTGGTCAGGTACAGCACCAGCGCCAGCACCGTAGCAAGAAGCATGGGCCGAATCAGGGTTTTCCAGCGGAACTGTCCTTTTTTGAACAGACTGACGCCGTAGGTGAAGCACAGAAGCTGAAAGGACATGACAAAGAGAGACGCCAGCAGAAGAGCCTCGGCCCCATAGAGGGCCTTGATGACGGGGAAGCCCAGAAAGCCCAGGTTCCCGAACACGCACATGAATTGATACATGCCCTGCTGGGATTCCGGCACCCGCAGCAGCTTCCGCACCGCCAATCCCATCAGCATGAGAAAGCCGTGCATCCCAAAGGCCACCGCCAGCAGCAGCCAGACCTGCCCTATGGTCAGCACCCGCTGGCCCTCCATCACCGAGGACAGCACCATGCAGGGATTCGTGACATTGACCACCAGAGCGGCCAGGGTGCCGTTGGCGTTTTTGGGCAGCAGGCCGATTTTTACGGCGCTCCAGCCCAAAAAGATAATGGCAAACAGAATGATGAGCTGTTCAATCAGGGCTTGCAGGTTCATGGCTGACTACCCGCCTCGCTTACGTTTGTGATGTAATTCTGACCGATGGGCCGGGTTTGGTTTTCAGCCACAAATATCAGGATGGCCGTCAGAATTGCGCAGAGCAGCGCAAGGATGATGCAGATAAAAACGGTTCGTCTCAGCCATTTCCGGGTTTGGGCCAGCAGTTCCTCGGGCTTCACCGGACGCTTACGCCGTTCCCGGGACTGGGGCCGGGTGGGAATCACCACCGGTGTTTCACGTGAAACAGGATGCTTTTCCATATCCTTCAGGCACGCTTCGCAGAACACCGCAGGGTCCCGCACCTCCGTGCCGCATTTCAGGCAGTGCATAGCTACACCTCCAATCAACTTTTTCTATTGTACAACAAAACCTTCCTCCCGTAAACAGGAAATTCTCAGAAAAACGCAGGATCCGCAAAAAATCAGGCAGGATTTACAGGCGGAAAGCAGTGGAAATCTACTCCGGGACGTAGTATAATGGTTTCGCGTACAAGGAACAAAGGAGCGGATAACCATGGAAGCGGACTTTTACAGGGCCTGGCAGGCGGCCTGGGACAAAATGGATGGGGCAGGAATCCCCACAGCCAGAATGCGGCAGCAGGCGGAGAAGCTGGGCGCGGTCACGGCGGCGAAGCGGTGCCTGGATTCGAGCCGGTGCAGCGATGGATTCCGGGAGCTGACAGCAAAGGGCCTGCTGGGGCTGAGCCTGGAGGCCCTGGTGCTGAAAAGCCCCTGGGGCAGCCTTTTTACCGACGAGGAGGCCAACGAGGCTTTGACCAGACTTCTGGAAGCGGGCTACAGCTTCCGGTAAAAAATGCGTATCAACACCCACTGTAGGGGAGGGTCATGACCCTCCCGGCAGTACGAAATAACAATTATGTACCGAATTTCGGCGAATACGAATCAAACTCTCCGGGAATTTGCCTGAATTTGTTTGTAAATTGCGGTGCCTGCCGCCGGGAGGGTCATGACCCTCCCCTACAGTGGGTGCAAGCGTTAGCGATCCTTGCTGACCGGACTTGATATGCACGATTCTATTATAATAAGGAGTGTGGACTATGAAAACATACACGGTTGCCATTTTGGGCGCCACCGGGGCGGTGGGCCGGGAGATGGTAAAAATTCTGGAGCAGCGCAATTTCCCCGTGGGACGTCTGCGTCTGCTGGCCAGCCGCCGCAGCGTGGGCACGACCATCCCCTTCCGGGGACAGGCGGTGGCGGTGGAGGAAGCCACGGAAACTGCCTTTCAGGGCGTGGACCTGGTGCTGGGTGCCGCCGAGAATGACATCGCCAAACGCTTTGCCGACGCCATCGTAAAGGCGGGGGCCGTCTTTGTGGATAACTCCAGTGCCTTCCGGCTGGACCCCCAGGTTCCGCTGGTGGTGCCGGAGGTGAATCCCCATGCGGTAGAAAAGCATCGGGGCATTCTGGCCAATCCCAATTGCTCCACCATCATCACCCTGACGGCGGTGGCCGCTCTGCACCGGCTGTCCCCCATCCGGTCCATGGTGGCCAGCACCTACCAGGCGGTGTCCGGGGCCGGTATCGGCGGCATCCGGCAGTTGGAGGCGGAGCTGGCGGGAGAAACGCCGGAGCAGCCTGTGTTCCCCCATCCCATTGCCCGGAACCTGATTCCCCAGATCGGGGGCCAGCAGGAACAGGGCTACACCTCCGAGGAGATGAAGCTGCAAAACGAGGGCCGGAAGATTCTGGAGGCGCCGGAGATGAAGGTGTCCTGCACCTGCGTCCGGGTGCCGGTGGTGCGGAGCCACTCCATTTCCGTGAATCTGCATTTTGAAAGCCCCATCACCGTGGAGCAGGCCCGGCAGGCCATCGCCCATGCCCCCGGCTGCAAGCTGGTGGACGACCTGGACAGTGGACTCTATCCCATGCCCCTGGACACCTCGGACCAGGACCTGGTATGGGTGGGCCGCATCCGCCCGGACCTGACCGACGAAAAGGGCCTGTGCCTCTGGTGCTGCGGCGACCAGATCCGCAAGGGAGCCGCCACCAACGCCGTCCAGATCGCCGAGCTGATTCTGAAAGCTTGACAAACGGCTTTACGCGGGTTAGAATGGTTTCAGCCGGGGTGTTGTGCCCCCGGTAAATGAAAGAAGGGGAGTACATATCATGAAAAAAGCAACCCGTATTCTGGCTGTGGGCCTGCTGGCAGTCACGCTTCTGACCGGCTGCGCCAAGACCTTTACCTACGGCCTTTGCGGCAACACCGTGAAGGAGCGGCCCAACACCGTGGAAATTCTGGGCCAGGAGATCGAAGTCTGCAAGTCCTGCAGCGACGGCCTGGATGAGCTGTCCAACCTCTTTGAGTAACCTACAAAAAACGACGCCGCCCCCTCAGGGGGCGGCGTTTGATTTAGGAGGAAAAGGCGTCCAGGGCCAGCTTGAAGCAGCCGTAGATACCGGCGTCGTTGCCCAATTGGGCCAGGGCAAATTCGATTCCCCTGCCGGGGTGGAATACGTACTTCACAAAGGTGTTCCGAATCCCATCCAGAAGGGGCTTTCCGGCCTTGGACACGCCGCCCCCCAGGACGATGATTTCCGGGTCCACCACGCAGCAGATGCCCGCCAGGAACCGGCCCATAAAGTCGTAGTATTCCTCCAGAATGTCCAGGGCCAGCTTGTCCCCTTTGGCCCCCAGGTCGAAAATGTCCTTGGCCGTTACCCGCTCCAGACTCCGCAGGGCCGAGGGGGTAGCCTTCCGCTCCATGGCGCGGCGGGCCAGACGGCTGATGCCGGTGGCGGAGCCGTACTGCTCGGCGCAGCCGTGCTTGCCGCAGCCGCAGGGCTCCGGCTCGTCCTGGCACATGGGAATGTGGCCGATTTCGCCGCCGGCGCCGTGGGCACCGGGGATGATTTTTCCGTCGATGACGATGCCGCCGCCGATGCCGGTGCCCAGGGTGGCCAGCACCATGCTGTCATGGCCCCGGCCGCCGCCGACCCAGCATTCGCCCAGAGCGGCCACGTTGGCGTCGTTGCCGGCCGTTACCTTCAGACCGGTCAGCTCCCCCAGCACCTGGGGCAGATCCAACACCCCCCAGCCCAGGTTGACGCAGTGATTCACCACGCCCCGGCTGCTGACTGGCCCCGGCACCCCCAGACCCAGACCCAGCACGTCGCCCTTGTCGATGCCCCGGCGGTTCAGACAGTCCCCGATGGCCCCGGCGATGTCCGGCAAAATGGCTTCGCCTCCGTTGGCGGTACGGGTGGGAATCTCCCACTTTTCCAGCAGCTCTCCCTTATCCGTAAACAGGCCCAGCTTTACGGTGGTGCCGCCCACGTCGATTCCGAATCCGTATTTCATAAAAGGAATCCTCCCGCTTTTTCATCGGCCCACACGGGGCCGGAATTTACCTGCTCATTATAGCGGACGGATTCCCAAAATGCTAGTGGAGATTTCATTTTCCACCCGTAGGGGAGGGTCATGACCCTCCCGCAACCCTCCGAGACAGAGCAGAATCGACAAAACGCAGGGTGTTATGAATTCGCCATAATACGCACCTATTTGTTAGCCTGTACCGCCGGGAGGGTCATGACCCTCCCCTACAGTGGAAAACCGAAGTCATCCCCTACGGGATGTCCAGGTCTTTATAATCGTAGATTCTGGCCCAGGTGCCGTCGGGCTGTTTGGCCACGGAGCTGCGGTGCCGGTTCAGCAGCCGCACGATGGGATAGACGTCAATCCAGATTTCGCTGTTGCACTCCTTCTGGCTCTCGTCAAAAATGAGCTGTAGGCCGAAGTGGAGGTGAACCGTTTCGATGTTGTTCACGTTTTCCCTGGTGGAATAGCCGGTTCTGCCCATGAAGCCGATGACCTGCCCCGCCTGAACCCGGTCCCCCTCCTGAAGTCCCGGGGCGAAGGGGTGGTCCTTTTGCAGATGGGCATAATAATAGTAACGCCTGCTGTCGTCGGAGCGGATGCCCACCCGCCAGCCGCCGTACTGGTTCCAGCCCAGGGCCTCCACCCTGCCCGACTCCACCGCCACAATGGGGGTCCCCAGGGCGCCCATCAGGTCGTTGCCCAGATGCTTGCGGGCAAAGCCGTAGCTTCTGCCCACCCCGAAATCATCGCAGTGGCTGTAGCCGTACCCCGCCGCCACCGGGGAAAAGGCCTTCAGCCCATATTGCGCCTTCCACACCTTTTCCCCGTTTTCCTCCACCAAAATGGCGTAGTTCCCCACCAGGCCCCCCAGGGCGGCGGTGTAGGCTTCCAGATAATAGTCGTAGTATTTGCTCAGCTCCCCCAGCAGCTCCTGCGGGCTTCTGCCCGTGAGGAAATCCCGGTAGGCCCGCTCCACGGAAGAAGCCGTCACCCGTCCCCCGGTGCGGCAGGCAGCCAGTGCCAAAAGGGTAATCCAGCTTACGGGCATATCCTCCTCCTGAGAGCGGATGTCCAGAGACAAAGCCTTATCCAGCACCTCATAGCTCACATGAAAATCCACCCACTTGATGTAGTCCGCCGCCCCGGCTCCCGGCAGCACCAGCGCCAGAACCAACAGCAGAATCAGAATCCGTTTCACCTTGCCCAGCCTCCCTGATATCGGTTTTATCTGTGAATGCTTATGGACATAACGCAGCCGGACTTTCAAAAGACCGCAAACTGTAGGGGAGGGTCATGACCCTCCCGGCAGTATGCAAAAACAATTCGCGCCGCATTTCGGCGAATTCGAGCCAAACTCCCCGCGGATTCGCCCAAAATGTTAGAAAATCGCAGGTGCCTGCCGCCGGGAGGGTCATGACCCTCCCCTACAGTGTAAGTGGGATTTCACAAATTTGCCAACTGGGTTCCATAAGCATTTGTCTGTATTTTGCCTAAACCGGAGGCCATTATTCTGTGCAATGTTTTTATCAGAAAGCTGTAGATTTTTTGGAAAAAGTTCGCTATAATGTGTCCAACAGGCGGACTGTTTCTGGGCGCTGTCCACGCTCTGCGGACATCCGTATCAAAAGGAGTGATTGGTTTGCAGAAAGGCACCATGTGGGCTCTGGTGAAGGACAAGCCGGAGCAGGGGCTGACCATGAAGCGGGTAGACATTCCCTCTGTGGGCCCCAATGATGTGAAAATCAAAATTCATAAGACCGCCATCTGCGGCACGGATGTACATATCTGGGACTGGAACGAGTGGGCCCAGAATACCATCCGGCTGGGGATGACCGCCGGTCATGAGTATGTGGGCGAAATTGTGGAGATTGGCTCCAACGTGAAGGGCCATAGTGTGGGAGAGCTGGTCTCCGGCGAGGGCCACATCGTCTGCGGCACCTGCCGCAACTGCCGCTCCGGCAAGGGTCACCTTTGCACCGCCACCCAGGGCGTGGGCGTCAACCGGGACGGCGCCTTTGCCGAGTACCTGGTGATTCCCGCCAGCAATGTGGTCTCCTGCTCCCCCACCATCCCGGAGGAGCTGTACGCCATCTTCGATCCCTTCGGCAACGCCACCCATACGGCCCTGTCCTTCAACCTGCTGGGTGAGGACGTGCTGGTCACCGGCGCCGGCCCCATCGGCATCATGGCCGCCGCCATCGCCAAGTTCTCCGGCGCCCGGAACGTGGTCATCACCGACCTGAACGACTACCGGCTGGAGCTGGCGCGGCAGTTCGGCGTCACCGCCGTGAACACCGGCAACACCGACCTGAAGGAGGTCATGGCCTCTTTGAACATCCACGAGGGCTTCGACGTGGGCATGGAGATGTCCGGCAGCCCCGCGGCTCTGCGTCAGCTCATCGCCTCCATGTACAACGGCGGCAGAATCGCCCTGCTGGGTCTGCCCAACCGGAACATGGTGGAGGTGCCTCTGAACACCATCATCTGGAACGGTCTGATCCTCAAGGGCATCTACGGCCGTGAAATGTACGAGACCTGGTATAAGATGAAGGCCATGGTGGAGGGCGGCTTCCCCCTGGAGAAGATCATCACCCACCGGTTCCATGTGAAGGACTACGTCCAGGGCTTCGAGGCCATGCGCTCCGGCCACAGCGGCAAGGTCATCCTGGACTGGAACAATCTGGATTAAAACGGAAAGGATCTGATTTTTATGAATAAACAGGAGACTTTGTCCTACTACGCTTCTCAGCTGGAGGGCATCAAGGAAGCAGGCGTTCTGAAGTCCGAGCGTGTCATTACCACCCCCCAGAGCGCACACATCTTTGCCGACGGCAAGGAGCTTCTGAATATGTGCGCCAACAACTACCTGGGCCTTGCCGACAACAAGGAGCTGGCCCAGGCCGCCAAGGACGCCTACGACACCTACGGCTACGGCTGCGCCTCCGTCCGCTTCATCTGCGGCACCCAGTCCATCCACAAGAAGCTGGAGGAGGCCGTGGCCCGGTTCTTCGGCACCGAGGACACCATTCTCTATTCCTCCTGCTTCGACGCCAACGGCGGTCTGTTTGAGGTGATGCTGGGGGCCGAGGACGCCGTCATCAGCGACGAGCTGAACCACGCCTCCATCATCGACGGCGTCCGGCTGTGCAAGGCCAAGCGTTATCGCTATAAGAACAACAATATGGAGGATCTGGAGGCCCAGCTTCAGGCCGCCGACGCTGCCGGCGCCCGGATTAAGCTGATTGCCACCGACGGCGTGTTCTCCATGGACGGCATCATCGCCAACCTGAAGGGCGTCTGCGACCTGGCCGACAAGTACGGCGCCATGGTCATGGTGGACGACAGCCACGCCTCCGGCTTCGTAGGTAAAAAGGGCCGCGGCTCCGTGGAGTACTGCGGCGTCCAGGGCCGGGTGGACATCATCACCGGCACCTTCGGCAAGGCTTTGGGCGGTGCCTCCGGCGGCTTCACCACAGGCCGTCGTGAGATCATCGACCTGCTGCGTCAGCGGAGCCGTCCCTACCTGTTCTCCAACACCCTGGCTCCCGCCGTGGCAGCGGGTACCCTCAAGTGCCTGGAGATGCTGGAGAAGGACACCAGCCTGCGGGATCACCTGGAGGACATCACCGTGGGCTACCGCCAGGCCCTGAAGGACAACGGCTTTGACATCATCGACGGCACCCATCCCTGCGTGCCCATCATGCTCTACGACGAGCATAAGGCCGCCCGCATGGCCCAGAAGCTCTACGAGCTGGGCATCTACGCCGTCAGCTTCACCTACCCCGTGGTGCCCAAGGGCAAGGCCAGAATCCGCACCCAGGTTTCCGCCGCCCACACCGAGGAGGATTTGAAGTTCGCCGTCCAGTGCTTCATCGAGGCCAGACGCCAGATGGAGCTGGAGGACGCGGAAGCCAACAAATAAGAAAACCATTTTCAGGACCGTACATCCGTGCGGTCCTGTTTTTTTGCTATGTTGTATCCGGATACATCCGGACACAACAGTGGGCATACGATAAATTTCTGTTTACCGCGCCGCACCCGTAGGGGAGGGTCATGACCCTCCCGGCAGTATGCAAAAACAAATTGTACCATGTTCCGGCGAATTCGAACCGAACTCCCTGCGGATTCGCCCAAAATGGTTGGAAATCCCAGGTGCCTGCCGCCGGGAGGGTCATGACCCTCCCCTACGGGTGCAGTGCTATAAATTTCCGTTTACGCGCCTGGGGGCTGGCGGATTTTTTTGGCGGAAAATCAGATTTGTAGTGGATAATTTGTAAAATCTATGTTATGATTTTGTAAAATCCTCTTCATACAACAGCGACAACCCGCTGTGGCGGGTTGACACCTATATCCGGAAGGAGAAGCAATCCATATGAGCATCGAAAGCGTCACCCAACTGCTGACGGGTATCGCCCTGTTCCTGTTCGGTATGTCCCTGATGGGCGCCGGACTGAAGCGTGTGGCAGGCAGCAAGCTGGAAGTCATCCTCTACAAGCTGACCGGCAGCCCTCTCAAGGGCGTCCTCTTCGGAGCCGGCATCACCGCCGTGATCCAGTCCTCCTCCGCCACCTCCGTCATGGTGGTGGGCTTCGTAAACTCGGGGCTTATGAAGGTGCGCCAGGCTATTTACATCGTGCTGGGCGCCATCTTCGGCACCAGCATCACCGGCTGGGTCATCTGCCTGTCCCAGATGGACGCCGGCTCCGGCTGGTTGTCCCTGTTCTCCACCGACACCCTGACCTGCGTGACCGCTCTGGTGGGCATCTTCTTCCATATGTTCTCCAAGGATCGGTTTAAAAACCACCTGGGCGAGATTCTCCTGGGCTTTGCCGTGCTGATGTTCGGCATGTCCGTCATGAGCGGCGCCGTGGAGCCTCTGAAGGAGAGCGAAACCTTCATCGGCATTCTGACCAAATTCTCCAACCCCCTCATCGGCATCTGCGTGGGCATCGCCTTTACCTGCATTCTCCAGAGCGCCTCGGCGGCGGTGGGTATTCTCCAGGCCCTGGCCGGAACCGGCGCCATTACCTTTGACATTGCCCTGCCCCTCGTTATGGGTATCTCCATCGGCGCGGCGGTGCCGGTGCTGCTGTCCGCCGTGGGCGCCTCCGCCAACGGCAAGCGGACCTCCTATGCCTACCTCATCAGCAATGTGCTGGGCGTCATTGTGGGGGCCTCCCTGTTCTATGGCATCCACGCCCTGGTCCGGTTCTCCTTCATGGGCCTGGTCATGGACACCGTCAGCGTGGCGCTGCTCAATACGGTGTACCGGCTGGTGGTGGTGCTTCTGCTGGTGCCTCTGGCCCGGCAGATCGAGCGGATCTCCGTCTGGATGGCTCCCGATACCAAGCGGGAACCCAAGGACAGCCCCGAGCTGCTGCCCCTGGAGGAGCGGTTCCTGGCCCACCCGGCTCTGGCCGTGGAGCAGAGCCGCAACGCCATCAGCGACATGGCCATGAAGGCCAGAGACAACCTGCTCAGTGCCTGCGGCCTGCTGCGGAACTATTCCGACAGCGGCTACGAACACATCCGGAAGCAGGAGGCTCTGGTGGACGGCTACGAGGACCGGCTGGGCACCTATCTTCTGAAGGTCAACACCCACGAGCTGGACGCGGATCAGAACGCCAGCGTGGGCAAGTTCCTCCATACCATCACGGACTTCGAACGGATTTCCGACCATGCTCTGAACCTGGCCGACAGTGCCAAGGAGCTGCACGAAAAGAATACCTCCTTCTCCCCCGCGGCAACCCAGGAGCTGTCGGTGCTGGGCAGCGCGGTGGAGGAGATTGTGAACATTTCCATCAGCGCCTTCCTGACGGGGGACCTGAAGCTGGCCGCCCGGGTGGAGCCTCTGGAGGAGGTCATCGACAACCTGTGCGGCGAGATCAAGCTGCATCATGTGAACCGCCTGCAAAGCAAGAGCTGCACCTTTGCCTCCGGCTTTGCCTTCAACGACATTCTCAACAGCTACGAGCGCATCGCGGACCACTGCTCCAACCTGGCCGTGGCCATGATCGCCATCGAGTCCGACTCCTTCGATACCCACGAGTATCTGAACAGCGTCAAGAAGCTGAAGGACGAGACCTTCTCGGCCTATTTGCAGGAGTACTCCTGGCGCTACAGCCTCAGCGAGGCAGAGCCGGTGCGATAAGGAAACACGCCCCCTGTCATCCTCCAATGGCAGGGAGCGCGTAAGACAGGGGACGGTTCTCTGTCTTCGCGCCCGGTGGGATGATTTTGAGGCATTTCCCGGAAAGACAGGGAACCGTCCCCTGTCTTTTGTTGACGAAAGGCGCCGCTTCTGCTATAATAAATTGCTTTATTTTGTCCCTTCAGGAGGAACGATTATGCGAATGAGAAAAAAGCCCAATCTGGCGCCCCGGATGGAGCGGTGCGGCGACTGGTGGGTCCGGCAGCCGGAGACCATGAAGGGACGCTGGCGTTCCCTGGCACCCCAATGCGATGCCCTCTGGGTGGAGGTGGGCTGCGGCAAGGGCCGGTTCACGGTGGAGACCGCCGCCGCCAATCCCAATATGCTCCTGATCGCCATGGAGCGTTGCCCCGACGCCATGGTGGTGGCCATGGAGAAGGCGAAGGAGCTGAATCTGAAAAATGTGTTCTTTGTGGACATCGACGTGGCCCGGATCGAGGAATGCTTCGACCCCGGCGAAATCGACGGCATGTTCATCAACTTCTGCGACCCCTGGCCCCGGAAGAAAAACGCCAAGCGCCGCCTGACCCACCGGGGCTTCCTGGAGCGCTACAGCCGGGTGGTCCGGGAGGGCGGACAGATCCATTTCAAGACCGATAACGAAGCCCTGTTCCGGTTCTCCCTGGAGGAGTTCGAGGCTCTGGAGCTTCCCACGGAGAACGTCACCTGGAACCTCCACGAGCATGGCCCCGTGGGGATTATGACCGATTACGAGGAAAAATTTTACCATCTTGGCACCCCCATCCACCGCTGCCAGGTTACGCTTCACCCCATTGCGCCCACCGTGGTGTATGATTCCCCGGAAAGCGGGGAAAACTCCGTGACAGAGGCAGACAACCCCTGACATTTTTCGCCCCGGTGCCATGGCAAAATTGGGATAAATGGATTTTTTCTCAGAATTTTCTTAAAAAGTCCCGGATTTTGCCCTTGTCAACCGGGGATAATTGAGATATAGTCTCTATGGTTACGGAATCGTGAGCAAAGGATGTGTGCTATGGGAAGCGCGAAGAAGCCCCAGAAGGGAAATGACGACAGCTACGTCGTTTTGCAGGCCATGATTGCCAAGGGCCGCAAGGAAGGAATGCTCCGGGCCACGGAGCTTCACGCGGAGCTGGAAAAGCTGGATATTTCCCCGGAGAAAATCGAGGAAATTTACGAAAAATTTGATACCCTGGGCATCCAGATCGTTGGCGACGACCTGGATGTGGATGATACCCTGCCCCCTCTGGACGATGGCCTCACCGGCGATATCGACCTGGTGGACGTGGAGGAAGAGGAGCTGGTGGACCCGGTGGATCTGGCCGCCGAGTACAACCTGGACGATCCTGTCCGGATGTACCTGAAGGAAATCGGCCAGGTGCGGCTGCTGTCTGCCGAGGAGGAGGTGGCCCTGGCCAAACGGGTGGCCGAGGGCGATAAGGCGGCCAAGGACAAGCTGACGGAAGCCAACCTCCGGCTGGTGGTGTCCATCGCCAAGAAATACTCCGGCCGGGGCCTGCATATCCTGGACCTGATTCAGGAGGGCAATACGGGCCTCATCCGGGCCGTGGATAAGTTTGACTGGACAAAGGGAAACAAATTCTCTACATATGCCACCTGGTGGATTCGACAGGCCATTACCCGTGCCATTGCCGACCAGGCCCGGACCATCCGGGTGCCGGTGCATATGGTGGAGGTCATCAACAAGGCCACCCGCTGCAACCGGAAGCTGGTGCAGGAGCTGGGCCGGGAGCCCACCATGGAGGAGATCGCCAAGGAGCTGAATCTGCCCGTGGAGAAGATCATCGAGGCCAACCGCACCGCTGCCGATACCCTGAGCCTGGATACCCCCGTGGGCGACGAGGAGGATACCACCATCGGCTCCTTCGTGGAGGACGACAATACCCCCGGCCCTGCCGACGCCACCTCCAATGCCATGCTGGCCGAGGCCCTTTCGGAGATTCTGGGAACCCTGACGGATCGGGAGGCCGACGTGCTGCGGATGCGGTTCGGTATGTTCGACGGCCGGACCCATACCCTGGAGGAGGTGGGCCAGATTTTCGGCGTCACCAGGGAGCGGATTCGTCAGATCGAGAACAAGGCCATAAGGAAGCTGCGCCACCCCAGCCGCGCCAAAAAAATCAAAGACTTCTATTGTTAATAAAATTACCCGCTGCCATTTGGCAGCGGGTATATTTTAGTGAAAGTTACCGTAGGGCGGGGTCATGACCCCGCCGGGCACCGATTTTTTGCGGTGCAGTTGTGTCAAACGCGCATTTTCGTCATAAATCGTCCATTTTTCGAACTATAAGTATTGCCTACTGATTTGCGACTGCCCGGCTTATGTCATGACCCCGCCCTACGGGCGCGTAAACGGAAGTGCAACCGTTGATTGGGTGCGATTCTCCAAAATTTGCGCTCCCTTATTTCTGCTCCCGGCTTTTTTGCAGGCGCACGTCCTGGCCCACGAAGGTGACCAGGCGGTAGCTGCCCAGCAGACGGGAGGCAATGGCGGGGCCGTAGCGGTCGCTGAACTCCGCCGACTGAAGGTTGGAGGACACGATGGTGGGCATATTGGCCAGGAGCCGGTCGTTGATGACGGTGTACAGGGCCGACTGGACAAAGGGCGTCACCAGCTCGGAGCCCAGGTCGTCGATAATCAGCAGGTCGCAGGCGGTGTACTTGGCGGCCAGGCTCTGGGCCTCCGGGTCCTGGCTGAACCGGGCCCGCTCCAACTGCCCAAACAGCCGGGAGGCACTTTCATACACCACGCTGTAGCCGCCGTCGGCCACGGCTCTGGCAATGCATACGGACAAAAAGGTCTTACCCAAACCGGGATTGCCGTTCAGCAGCAGGTTCCCGGACTTGGGGCCGAAGCTCTGGGCATAGCGGCGGCAGGTCTGGAGGGTGATGCCCATGATGGCCCGGGGACTGGCCCCCAGATTGGGGTCAAACCGGTCGTCATAGTAGTCCAGCCGGAAGCTGCCGAAGGTCTCCTGGGAGGCCCCGGTCAGCACCGTCAGCTCCTTGCGCTGCTCCTGACGGCACAGCTCCCGCAGACATTCGCACATATGGCTGCCCACATAGCCGGAGCCGCCGCAGATGGTGCAGATGGGGGCATCGTCCAGATAGCCCTCCTCAAAATTGTCCTCAATGAGCCACTCCCGCTCCCGCTGGAGAGCCTGGTTTTCCTGCCGCACCCGGTCAAATTCGGCCTTGGGGTCCAGCCCCTCCTGAAATATGGTCTGGGCGGCCTTGGCCATGGTGAGCCGCAGGGCCCGGTCGATTTCCGCCAGACGGGGCACCTGCCGGTAGGCCTGGCGCAGATGCTGGGCGTTTTCCTGTTCCCGCTCGGCCTTGGCCTGAGCCAGACGCTCTCTGGCCCGCCGCAAAACCTCTCCGGTATATGCCATACTATCCCTCCTGATTTCCGCTTAGCTCCGCCTGATGCTCCCGAAGCATCCGGGCAATGGCCTCCCGCTCGAATTCGCCCAGGGCGGCGGTGCCTGCCTGGACCCGCTGGGTCTGAGCCTGGGCCGTCCGGGAGGCGGCGGTGGCAGGCTTCCGGTCTCCGGTTTTCACCTGCTGGCCGGTGTGGAGGCCCTGCTTGTGCCAGCTTAAGAGAATTTTGTTCATGTAGGCCCACTTGAGACCGCCGGTATTCAGGCAGGTCTTTTCGTAGGCCATTTGCAGGGCCTCCCGGTCAAAGCCCATGTCCAGCCAGCTCTGGGCGTAGCGTTCCTCCGCCGGAGTCAGGCTCCGGCCGGAAATTTGCAAAAGCTGCATGAGGCCGTTCATCCGGGTCTCCCGGGCGTTCTGGGTCTGCATATAGGCGGCGGCCTCCTCCAGGGTGCTGATGCCCCGCTCGGCCCAGACGTAGGCCTCCTTCTCGATGGTTCGCAGGGAGGGGTTCCGGTTGAGACCCCTGCGGTGCAGCCGGTCCTTGCAGTAGCACACCAGCATGCTCACCACCTCCGCGGGCAGACCCAGGTAGTTCCGGAAGCCCAGGAAGATTTTCAGCTCCTCCGTGGTGAGAATCCGGCCCAGAATCCGCTGTACCTCCCCCACCAGCATGGGGAAATCCTGGGTTTTCTGCATGGCCCGCACCACGTCCTCCTCCGTATAGCCGGGCATCTGCCGGGCGGGGGTCAGGGGCTTGGGCTCCTGGGGCCACAGGCCCATCTGCTTCAGCACCGCCGCTCCGGAGGAAAACCGGGTGGCGCCCAGCTCCGCCTCAATGTCCCGGGGGTCGTTGCCGCACTGCAAATACAGGTATACCAGAGCGGCCTCCCCGCTGCCGGCTGCCAGCAGCTTATGTACTTCCCCCTGGGTCAGGGTCAGGTCTTTGGTATACATCACACACCTCCAGCGGTAAAAAACCGCGTCACACCACATCCGTAGGGGAGGGTCATGACCCTCCCCTACAGACGCCGCCGCAGCATCACAATTGCTTAAGGGCCATTATAGCACACAAATCCCCCGGACACAAGGAACCGACCGCCGAAGAAACGACAAAAACCCCGGTAATTTTTTCAAAGACAGGGGACGGTTCCGTGTCTTTTCACGGAAACATCCCCAAAAATGGCCGCCGGGCCTGAAGACACGGAACCGTCCCCTGTCTTTACAGCGATGTTCGATAAATTTCCGTTTACCGCGCCGCACCCGTAGGGGAGGGTC
>JBJDYK010000095.1:0-1850 GCA_051867275.1 Faecousia sp. | reverse complement strand
ATACGCCGCTGGACCTTGGGCCAGGGCATGACCACATCCGTGTCCGTACCGGCCAGGGTGAAATGCAGGGGCTTGCTCGGGTCGCCGCCGTATTCCTTGGAAAGCCATGCGGCGGTATCTTTTTCCCGCCCGTGCTGCTCCATGTACCGTACCACAGCTCGTTTGCTTTCGGGGTTGCCGTTCCATTCCCGCAGCGCATCGTCAATATCTTCCTGAGACATGGACCGGGGCTGGCTTTGCAGCCTGGGATAGGTTTCGTCCAGTACCTCACGATTCAGCCGGTTGTGAAACTCCGTCATGTCGGAATACAGACGGAGTAGCTGCATATCCCCGGAGGCAAGGACGGCCCGCTTGACAGCGGCAGCACCTTCCAGATAGGCGTTTTCCCGGTCAGAATTGCGGCAGGCGTTGCGGTAGGCTTCATCCGCCACCACAGCGGCGGAAACCATGGGCTTATACTGGTCGTAGAGTTCCCGAACCGTGGGTGTCGGCTTGTTGCCGGGAAATGCCCGCCAACCGTCCGCACCATATTCTGCTTCATGGGCGTTGATGGCCCGCTCCGCTTCATGGTCGATGGACAGGACCGAGTGTACTTTCCGCTGGCCGTTATCTGCGTCAATGGCTGAAATGGTCACATCATATTCGTCCCGCAGCTGCTCTACATACTGCTCCAGTTGATGGGCCGGGATGCCGCACATGGGAACGCGGCCACTACCGGGGATGGGGCGTGTGGTCAGATGCAGTTCCAGTTTCTCGCTGGCACTTTTGGCGTCCTCACCGTAGATCTCATAGAAATCGCCCATCTGATACAGCACAATATCATCCGGATGGGCCTCCTTGATAGCGTTGTAATCCCAAACAGCCTCAGACGGTTCTTCGACAGCAGGAATCTCCGGGCGGGGAAAGCCAGCACGCGGGTGTGGAACGGGAACACCGCCGACACCGGCGTAGTCACGCTCCAGATCGGTATATTCCGCTTTTTCCGCATCGGTGAGATAACTGCCCTCAGAAATGAGCGTCCGCAGACGCTTTTCCACAGCATTCCATGTGTAGTTCTTCTCATAGTGCGGATCGTAGTGCTGGAGCTTCATGCCCTTGGGGGAATATTCTGCAAAACCGCGGTCCCCATCCAGAAATGTGTGGCTGTGACCGAACCAGCCGTATTCTTCTTTCAGGAAAGCTGCGGCGCTTTTGGCATCTGGCTGATGCTGATAAAACGCATATATACGCAGCTTGCCGCCCTCTGTGCCGCTGCCATTCCGTAATTCAGCGTCAATATCTGCCTGGGAAAATGACAAAGCGGAGGGCGCTTGCTTTACGCTCTCCGCTTGCTGGATGATCTGGATTTGCTCCTGTTCGGGCAGGAACAGGTTTAATGTCAGTTGTTGATAAGCTCCGTCAGGATAATCTCCTCCGCCTGGGCCTTGCAGTTGTTCATCAGGCCCACCCAGCGCATCGGGTCGCTGGCTTTCAGGCTCTCCGTTGCGCCTGCCGCTTTCGCCAGCTCTGGGATCATCTGCTCCAGACGGCTGTTCGCTGCCTCGTCGATCTCCTGCAGGTGCGCTGTCAGCTTCCCGGTCAGAAGAAGATTGTTGTAAAGTACCGTCCGATGTTCCTTCAGATAGGTTTTCCGCATTCTGCCGTACTTGCCCAAGGGCTTCTGCGGGGGCTGTTCCTCCAAGATCAGTGTGGGAATCTGATAATCCCCGTTCTGAATGTAATTCAGTTCGCTCATTTGCCTGGCTCCTTTCATATTCATAGTGCTTGATGGTTGCGCCAATCTGCCGCAGTACTTGTTGGCTGGACTGGCTGACTGCCGTACCAAGAGCGGTAACGGTAGCCGGAGTATT
>JBJDYK010000094.1:0-1853 GCA_051867275.1 Faecousia sp. | reverse complement strand
TGCCCCATACTACTATGTTCCCTTAGCCAATTTTTAGAAGTTACAACATACTACATTGGGTTTTACGTTTTCAGGCACTGCCTACGGATTTGCGACTGCCCGGCGGGGGCATGCCCCCGCCCTACAGGCGGTGCGGTAAATTTCCGTTTACGCGCCCTACGGCGATGTTCGGTAGATTTACGCTTCCCCTACAGAGGATGTGCCATATTAGGAAAGCCACCGGCCTTGGTTGGGCCGGTGGCTGTTTATCAGATTTGCTGGGGGGCAACGTGCCAGATTTCGGAAGCGTACTGGCGGATGGTGCGGTCGGAGGAGAACTTACCGGCGGAGGCCACGTTGTTCAGGCACTTCCGGCCGAATGCCAGGCGGTCGGCATAGTCCCGGTTGGCCCGGAGCTTGGCCTCCAGGTAGGAATCGTAGTCCTTCAGGATGAAGTAGTGGTCAGGCCGGTGCCAGGAGGCGCCGTCCAGCAGGGCGGTGAACAGCTCCCGCTGCTCGTCATCCGTGGGAACGGTGCCGTCCACCAGGGTGTTGATGGCCCGGCGCAGATTGGCGTTGGTATCGTAAATGCCACGGGCCCAGTAGGTGTCCCGGATGGCGTTCAGCTCCTCCACGGAGGCGCCGAAGATATAGTTGTTCTCCAGGCCGGCTTCCTGCACGATCTCCACATTGGCTCCGTCCATGGTGCCCAGGGTCACGGCACCGTTCAGCATCAGCTTCATGTTGCCGGTGCCGGAGGCCTCGGTGCCTGCGGGAGAAATCTGCTCGGAAACATCGGCTGCGGGGATGATATGCTCGGCATAGGAGCAATTGTAATTCTGAACGAATACCACCTTCAGCAGGTCCTTCACGGCGGGATCGTTGTTGATGAGCTTTGCCACCCGGTTGATATAGCGGATGACGGCCTTGGCCCGCTGGTAGCCGGGGGCGGACTTGGCGCCGAAGAGGAACACGGTGGGATGGAAGCCGGTGAGGCTGCCCTCCTTCAGGCGGAAGTAAATATCCACCACGGACAGGGCGTTCATGAGCTGCCGCTTGTACTCGTGGGCCCGCTTCACCTGGACGTCAAACAGGAAGTCCGGGTTCAGGGAGACACCCTCCAGCTTCTCCACCACAGCGGCCAACTGCTCCTTCTTTGTCCGCTTGATGGAATTGAACTGGCGAACCATATCGTCGTCGATGGTGGGCTTCAGCAGGGCCAGCTTATCCAGGTCCTTCAGGAAGTCGCCGCCCACCCGGTACTTAATCATCTGCGTCAGCTCGGGGTTGCACAGGCCCAGCCAGCGGCGGGGGGTGATGCCGTTGGTTTTGTTCTGGAACCGGTCGGGGTACACGGCGTACCAGTCCTTAAACAGGTCGTCCTTCAGAATCTGGGAGTGAATCTCCGCCACGCCGTTGACATAGCTGGCCACATACACGGACAGATAGGCCATATGGGCGGTGTTGTCCTTCAGAATGAACAGGCCGGGATGCTCGGACTTCAGCTTGCTGTCGATGCGCTCCAGAATGGTCACAATCTCCGGCACCACGGAACGCAGCAGGTCCAGATTCCACTTCTCCAGAGCCTCGGACATGATGGTGTGGTTGGTATAGGAGAAGGTCCGCTGGGCGATGGAGAAGCCCTGCTCGAAGGTCATACCCTCGGCCATCAGCAGGCGGATCAGCTCGGGAATGGAAATGGCGGGATGGGTATCGTTCAGCTGAATGGCCACAAAATCCGCCAGGCGGCTCAGGTCGGGGCCATGGGTTTCCTTATAAACCCGCAAAATATCCTGCAAGGAGGCGGAGGAAAGCACATACTGCTGCTTCACACGGAGCCGCTTGCCCTCCCAGGTGGAGTCGTTGGGGTACAG
>JBJDYK010000093.1:3599-10279 GCA_051867275.1 Faecousia sp. | reverse complement strand
ACACAAGGGGGGCTTCCTCCATGGGGTCATATCATTTGACAACGCAGAACTCGACAATAAATTCTAAAAAATGAGTACTGTACAACGATGAATAGTTGTGCTATAATACGGGTGACACAGTATCCTGAAGAAATACAAAATCCGTGAGTTTTTTTGAATATTGCTCATGGTATTTACGGATTATGCAAACCAATTGTATATTATCCGGCCTGTGGGGGAATTCTTTTGGCCGGTAATATAGGCGGCTTTCGCCGTCAATCCAAATATGAAAGAGGTTAAAGCAATGACGAATGGCAAAACCAAACTGCGCTTTCTGGCTGTGGTCATGACCCTGTGCATGGCTCTGACCCTCTTGCCGGTAAGCAGTTCGGCAGCCGGGCAGGCTGTTACCTATTCTCAGGTGGATAACAGTGTGCTGTCTGCCGAAGTGACCCAGGGAAATGGGAGCTTTCTGGGGGAGGAGGATGCTCCGCCGGAGGATGAGACGGTTCGCGCCGTGATCTTCCTGAAGGATGCCTCTCTGGTGGATTCCGGCTATTCCACCATGGGCCTGGCGGACAATGCCGCTGCCATGGCCTACAGTGACAAGCTGGTCAACACCCAGGACAGCGTCATCCGGCGCATTGAGACCAACGTGCTGAAGGGTGAAGCCCTGGACGTGATCTATCAGTTCACCATCGGCGTCAACGCCGTGGCCGTCTCGGTGCCCTATGGAAAGCTGGACGAGATTGCCAAGGTACAGGGCGTGGACAAGGTGCTGCTGGACACCCTCTATGAGCTGCCCCAGGAGCCTGCGGACCCGGATACGGGCACCTCCGGCGAGATGGTGCAGTCCTACAGCACCTGGGCCGACGGCTACACCGGCGCCGGCTCCCGCATCGCCATCATTGACACCGGCATTGACCGGGACCACCCCTCCTTCTCCGAAGAGGGCTTCTATTACGGTCTGGCCACCAGCGCTGCCCGGCAGGGCAAGTCCATTGCAGACTATGACCTGCTGACCCTGGAGGATGTGGAAGCGCTTCTGCCCAGGCTCCATGTGAATCCGGAGGACAACCCTGAGAAGTTCTCCGCCGCGGATCTGTACACCAACGCAAAGATTCCCTTTGGCTTCAACTACATGGCTGAGACCGCCGATTATAACTGCGACGCCATCTCCGGCGATCACGGCTGCCATGTGGCGGGTATTGCCGCCGCCAATACATATGTGCTCCATCTGGATGCGGATGGAGATCCCTATTATGCCCCCCAGGATCAGGGAGCGACCGGCGTGGCCCCCAACGCTCAGGTGCTCGTGATGAAGGTCTTCAGTGACGGCTGGGGCGCATTTGAGGCAGACTATATGGCTGCCCTTGAGGATGCCATTCTGCTGGGCTGTGACTCCGTAAACCTGTCCCTGGGCTCCGCCGCTGCGGGCCGCAGCTTCAGCAGCACCTACGGCGTTCTTCTGAACAGCCTGCTGGAGACGGACACGATTATGACCAACTCCGCCGGCAACAACGGCAGCTGGGCGGACAATGAGGTAAACGGCATCGGCCTGACCCGTACCGAGGACATCCGCACCAATACCGGCGGCTCTCCCGGCTCCTACCGCCAGTCCTTTGCCATTGCCTCCGCCGACAACATCGCCATCACCGGCATTGTGGGCAACTACAATGGTTACATCGCCGCCGTCACCGACACCGGCGATACCTATGGAGCAGCTCCCTTCCAGACCCTGGACACCAGCGGGGATGGCTCCGGCACGGAGTACCCCTATGTCTTCCTGGGCGACCCCGAGACCGGGGAGGGCATCCATGGCCTGCCGGAGGATTTTGAAGGCGTGGATCTCACCGGCAAGATCGTGCTCATCTCCCGGGGCAACAGCTCTTTCTTTGAGAAGGCCAACCTGGCTGTGGAGCACGGAGCGGTGGCCACCGTCATCTACAACAATGTGGACGGCACCATCAATATGAACCTCACCGGCTACCTCTTCCCCAATCCCGCGGTCTCCATGTCCAAGGCCGACGGAGACGCCATTTTTGCCTCTTCCGTCAAGAACGAGGAGACCGGCCTGTGGGAGGGCAAGGTCACTGTCACCTCCATTCCTCAGACCGTCTATCTGGATACGGAGCATGACACCATGAGTTCCTTCAGCTCCTGGGGCTGCGGCGACGATCTGGGTCTGAAGCCCGAGCTCACCGCCCCCGGCGGCAACATCTACTCCACTCTGGACAACGGAAGCTACGGCCTCATGAGCGGTACCTCCATGGCCGCGCCCAGCGCCACCGGCGCCGCTGCCGTGGTGGCCCAGTACATCAAGGAAAACGGCCTTGCGGAAAAGACCGGTCTGTCCGTCCGGGAGCTCACCATTGCGCTGCTCATGTCCACGGCCAGAGCCATGGTGGATTCCGACACCGGCCTGCCCTTCTCTCCCCGTCAGCAGGGCGCCGGCCTGACCCAGATTTATGAGGCCGTCACCGCGCCTTCCTATCTCCTGGTGGGCCAGGCGGAGGGCAATGATGGCAAGGTGAAGCTGGAGCTGGGCGATGATCCCCAGCGCACCGGCGTCTATACCGGAAGCTTCTCCATCAACAACTTCTCCGATGAGGATCAGATTTACAGCTTTGACAACGATATTTTCACCTCTGCCGCCGAAGCCATCGACGGTGTGGATTACATGAGCAAGCAGGGCTACGCCCTGGAGCCTGCCGTGACCTTCGAGACCGAGGCCCCCATGACCTATGTCTATGATCTGAACGGCGACGGCGCGGTGGACGCACAGGACGCCATGGTTCTGCTGAAGGCGGCCAATGGCACCGGACCCGCCCTCACCGGCGACAAGGTGAACCTCTTTGACTTTGACGCCGACGGCGTCGTTACCACCACCGACGCCCAGCTGCTCCTGGCCGCCACCCAGGGCGACACCACCTGCCTGGATGCGGGCAGCAGCACTTATACGGTGGCTGCGGGCACCAGCGTGGAGGTGAAGTTCACCATCACCCTGTCCGGCGGGGACAAGGCCTATTTTGAGGCCCACTACCCCAACGGCGGCTATGTGGACGGCTTCCTGTACGCGAACTCCGAGAACGGCGACGGCAAGCAGCTCTCCGTGCCGCTGCTGGCCTTCTACGGCAACTGGTCCGATGCCTCCATGTATGAGCACTGGAACCTGCTGGAGGACGAGAACAATGAGAACGCCACCCCCAGCTATATGACCGACTCTCCCGCCATGAACTATTTCACCGTGAAGTTCAAGGGCAGCACCGCCGAGAGCGTCTACTTTGCCAACAGCTGGGCCACCGATGAGGCATACATTGCCGACCGCAATTCCATCAACAACCGCGCCACTTTGTACCGGGTGTTCCCCACGCTTCTGCGCAATACCGCCAACCTCACTGTCACCATCCGGGATGTGGAAACCGGCGAGGAATACTTCACCAAGAGCCTTGGCATGGGCACCGGCGCCTATTACTATACCAACGGCGGCGTGTGGCAGGGCCTTGGCTCGGGATACACCATTGACTGGAAGGTTCTGGACGCCGAGGGCAACCGCCTGGAAGAGGGCACCCAGGTGGAAGTGGTGGTCCGTGCCGCCACGGAGTACAACTGGCAGTACCTTTGGGACGAGGCCAAAGATGGGTATGATTATCTCAATGGCAGTGTGGTGGGCGAGCTGGGAGAGGGCGCCTACTGGAAGACGGTTATGACCGTGGACAACACCGCCCCTGTGGCGAACTCCATCGCTGTCACCGCCGACTCCATCACCGGCGAGCGCAGCATGAAGGTGAAGGTTCAGGACAACCGCTACACCGCAGCCGTGCTCCTCATCTCCCAGAGCAACGCGGTTCTGGCCCGCAGCGCTGTGAACCAGACGGAGCCGGGAGCGGAGTGCACCGTGGACTTTGACCTCTCCGAGATTTACACCAATGACTTCTATGTTGGGGTCATTGACTACGCCGGAAACCTCAGCACCTATGCCGTGAATGTGGGCGGCGAGATCCGGATTCCCGATACCAACACCGTTCTGTCCGCAGCTCTGCAAAAGGATCAGGGCCAGTGGTTTGTCCAGCTGGATGTGGATGAGCAGACGGTGGAGAATCTCCACGAGACCGCCGGTGAGATTCCCGTTCTGTCCGTGGCCCGTTCCGCCGACGGAACGCTGTATGCCGCCAGCCAGGAGGTTGTGGACGGCTATCTGGTTTCCTCCCTGTACACCGTAAATGAGGACTACACCCTGACCCGGGTGGGCGAGACCCAGGAGATGGGCTTTACCGACATGTCCTGGGCGCCCACAGTGAACGGCGGCTCTCTCATGGCCACCTACGGCAAGTATGTTCTGGTGGTGGATACCGCCACCGGCGGCTACCTGGGAGCCTGGGATATCACCACCTACACCAGCGGAGCCTCCACCGTGGCGCTGGCCTATGTGCAGACGGTTCCCAACGATTCCTACGGCCAGGTGGACATCTTCCTCATGATGGACAGCAAGGGTATGCTGTACCAGACCGGCTTTGCCGTGAATCCCTCCACCGGCCAGTATACCATCTTCAAGCCCACGGCCATGCTCCAGGTTCCGAATGTGTACAACACCTTCTATGGAAGCAGCATGTACTGTGAGGACGGAATGCTCTATATCAGCGCCCTGTCCGCCAGCGGTGAGAGCGTCTATTCTCAGCTGGTCAGTGCCGATCTCACCTCCAGCAACCTCTGGCTCTTTGACCGGGGCCGGCTGAATACGGCGCCGGTGTGCATCTACGGTGCAACCGCCAAGGAGTCCGGCCAGGAAGCCACCGGGAGCCTGCGGGCTCTGCAGTCCCTTGGAGAGGCAGTGGAAGCCCGGAGCGATGTCTCTGTTGACCTGTGCCCTGCGCAGCAGCTTGGCCGGTGAGCCGGGCCGCCTAGAAAGGAAGGTTATCTCATATGAAGAAATTGTGTTCCGTTCTGCTGGCGTTTGTGCTGGTGTTCGGCCTTAGCACGGCAGCCCTGGCCGCGGACGGCGGGGCCTTCACCGTGGAGGTGCAGGAGACCGGTGTGAATGTCATCACCGTAACCATCTGTGCCGACGCGGCGGGCCTGAAGAACAGCCGCATGGTCTTCACCTATCCGGAGGATCTGACGCTGGTTTCCGCCAATCCCCTGCTTCCCGGGGAAGCGGGTATTTCCGACCTGGACATCTCCCAAAAGGGCACCGTCTCCTATGCCTGGGCGGCCTATGAGGCCCAGAAGGAGACCCCTCTGCTGGAGCTGACCTTCCGGGGCGTGGGCGGCGTGACCTATGCCGCCACCCTGGAGACCCCGGAAAACGGCGGCAGTCAGGGTGTGTCTCTGAAGGTGCCCTACCGCTTCCGGGATGTGGAGGATCCTCAGAAATGGTATTACAGCACGGTTTACAGCGTCTATGACCAGGGCCTGATGCAGGGCGTGGGCGACGATCTCTTCGCCCCCAACAACACGCTGAACCGGGCCACGGTGGTGACGGTGCTGTACCGCCTGGTGGGCTGCCCCCAGGTGAGCGGCTCCAATCCCTTCACCGATGTGCCGGAGGGCGCCTGGTACACCGACGCGGTCAACTGGGCCAGTGAGGCCGGTGTTGTCAAGGGCTATGGAAACGGTATTTTCGCCCCCGGACGCGCCGTGAGTCGCCAGGAGCTGGCTGCCATGTTCTACCGCTTCTGGCAGTATCAGGGCGGCGACGGCCAGACCTCCGCCGGGGTCCTCCAGGACTTCCTGGATGGAGACAGCGTGTCCGACTGGGCGGTGGACGCCATGGCCTGGGCCGTGGAGCACCAGGTAATCCGGGGTATGACCGGCGGCATTCTGGAGCCCAGGGGCGGCGCCACCCGCGCTCAGGTGGCTCAGATTCTCCTGAACTATCAGAACGTGAAGTAAAGCCATCCCCAGAGCCCGGGGAGCGGCAGCTCCCCGGGACGGGCATATGTGCATCTTCCAATTCCGACTACAGAAAGGAATGAAGCCTTCATGATGAAAACCAAACGCGTCCTGTCGCTGGTTCTGGCTCTGGCCATGGTGCTGGCCATGTTCCCTGCTGCCTTCGCCGCGGAGGCCGGCTATAGCGACGTATCGGAGACGAGCTGGGCTTATCCTTACATCCAGGACGTCACCGAAAAGGGACTGATGAAGGGCGTGGGGGAGAATACCTTCGCACCCAATGAAACCATGACCCGGGCCATGTTCGTCACTGTGCTGGCCCGCATGAGCGGCGAGACCCTGTTTGACGGGGAGCCCTCCGTTTATGCCGATGTGGAAACCGGAAAATGGTATACCGGCGCCGTGAACTGGGCCGGCCTCGGGGGCATTGTCATGGGCTACCCCGACGGAACCTTCCGGCCCGAAGCCCCCGTCACCCGGGAGCAGGCCGCCACCTTCCTCATTCGCTACGCCGAGTACATGGAGCTGAATCTGCCCCAGGATCAGGAGGTTCCCGCCTATACCGACGCTTCCGCCATTTCCCGCTGGGCCCGTGTGGCTGTGGAGGGCTGCAGCGCCGCAGGTATCCTGGTGGGCTATCCCGACCGCTCCTTCCGGCCTCAGAATGACATCACCCGGGCGGAGGCCGCCAAGATTCTCAGTGTGTTCCTGGCCGTTGCGGATGTGGAGCTTCCCCAGCCCACGGAGCCTCAGCCCACGGAGCCCGACCCCACGGAAACCGAGCCCACGGAGCCCGACCCCACAGAGCC
>JBJDYK010000093.1:0-3499 GCA_051867275.1 Faecousia sp. | reverse complement strand
AGCCCGACCCCACAGAGCCCGACCCCACAGAGCCGGAGCCCACGGAGCCTCAGCCCACGGAGCCGGAGGTGTTCTACACCGTCACCTTTGAGGGCGAGAACGGCTATGCCAAGTATCAGGGGGAGAAGGTCACCCAGATTCAGGTCTCCTCCAGAGAGCCCTATGTGGAGTTTGGCATCCACGGGGAGTATGACAATGGATATGAGACCGACACCGTCACCGCCTCTGCCGGTGTGCTGGACAGAGCGGGTGAGACCTTCATCCTGTCCGGATTTGCGGGCGATGTGACCGTGAACTTCACCACCCGTTTCCGCACGGTCTATATCGACTATGTGATTTCCCCCAACTGGAACAACAATTATGTGGTCACGCCTCAGGCGGTGACCTGGGGCACCGCCCCGGCCCGTCCCACCGTGAACCGGACGGGCTACCATGTGACCGACTGGTTCTACGATGGGGAGTACACCCAGGTCTTCGACTTCTCCCAGCCTCTGACGGAGAACGTGACCCTTTACGGCCAGTGGGAGCGGAACGTATACACCGTGACCTTCATGGTGGACGGCGAGGTGTACAGTGTCCAGCAGGTGCAGCACGGCTACCATGCCACTGCCATCTCCAACCCCACCAAGGACGACTGGGTCTTCAACGGCTGGTATTATGACGAAGAATGCACCCAGCCCTTTAACCGGGCTTCCGATTACTTCTATGAGGACACCACCCTGTATGCCGGCTGGGTGGAGGCGAAGCTCAATTACGTCTATCTGGATGGTTCCGCCGGCTCCGACGAGAACTCCGGCGCCACCAGCAGCGACGCCGTTAAGACCTTTGCCAAGGCTAAGGAGCTTTTGGCTGAGTCCGCCTATAAGGAGATTCGGATTGTTGGCCAGGTCAAAGTCTCTGACACGCAGGTGTGGGATCTCAGCGAGTACCCTGAGGCTGTGGTTCGCCGCGACCAGAGCTTCGACCGCTATCTGTTCTGGATTGACGCCACCGGAAACCTGACACTTCGAAACATTACCTTTGATGGTGGTTCCAAGTACTGGGCGTCTGAGGATGGTACGCCTTTTGAGGGCTACATGTTCTTCAATTGCACCAGCGGCTACATCACCTTGGATGAGGGGGCTGAGCTCCGTAATTCTATCTACAATGGAACTGCCGGTGTGGCTTACATCAATGGTGGCCATGTGATCATCAATGAGGGAGCCAGCATCCATGACAACCAAGGCAACCTCACCGGTGTTTTCGAAACCACTGCTTCCAGCGGAGCACCGGAAATCACTATGAACGGCGGCGAGATTTATAACAATATTGCTGTTAAGGCCGTTTCCAGCGGAACTACCTCCAGTATGTCTGCCGGCGTTATGAAGTTGACCGGCAGTTACTCCAAGGGTTATTGCGCTCTATTCACCATGAATGGTGGCAAGATTTATAATAACCGGCTCACCACAGAGGATCCTTCCTACGGTTCTGGAGTCATCTTCATGTACAATGGAGCCAAGTTCGTGATGAACGGCGGCGAAATCTTTGGGAACGGCGGTATGGATTCTGCGGTTGTTCACTCAGTGGGTGCATCCAAGCTGGTCAATACAATTGAATTGAATGGCGGCAGTATTCATGACAACACTGCCCGGGATTCTGATGTAAACGTCCATCTTCGTACCTATACGGATGTGATTATCAACAATGAGACGGTGATGGAAGGTACCTATTGGCTACAGAACAATGCCAATACCCTTCCCATTACGGTTACGGCTCCGTTGACAAAGGACATTAAGCTCACCTGTGAGGCTGTTGTCTACAAGCGGATTTTGGTGCAGGGCACCGAAACCTATCAGCTGACGGAGGGCGACCTGTCGCACATTCATCTGAGCAATGAGATTCCTGAGGCATATAAGCTCACCCTGGATACGGAGAACAACAACATTTATCTGGGCTCCACCCAGAACATCGGCACGGTGATTTACATGGCCAGCAACGGCAGTGACACCAACGACGGCCTCACCAAGGAAACCGCCGTGGCCACCTTCGCCAAGGCCAAGGAGCTGCTTCAGAAGAATCAGTCCGCCACCGGCGACAATATCATCTATGTGGTGGGCGGCACTCTGGTTTCCAGCCCGGCGGCAATCAACATCACCGGCGACGAGACCTGGTCCCTCAAGGGCATTCCCAATGCTTATATGCAGATGGATCCGGATAGCAAGAGCTATATGTTCTACGTCACCGGCACCCTGACTCTGGAGGACATTGTCATCGACGGCAACTGCTGGTATAATGCCAACACCTCCGTCAACATCTTCCGGGTGGATAAGGAGAAAGACACGGAGAAGGAAGACAGCGAGCTCCACCGGGGCGTCCTGAATCTGAAGAGCGGTGCGGTGCTCCAGAATACGGCTGACGAGGCCATCTACTGCTATGGCGGAACGGTCAACATGTACGACGGAGCGGTCATTCGCGGAGCGCAGAAGGACGGCGGCATCTATGCCACCGGCAGCCTACTGGCCTCCGGCGTGGACAATACGCCCACCGTGAACATCTTTGGCGGCGAGATCACCGACTGCTACCGGGCCTTCTACATTCTGGGCGACTGCACCCTGAATATCTACGGCGGTGATTTCCACCACAACGGCGGCACCAACAGCCCCGGCGGCGCGGTCATTTACGCCAACGCCAAGAACACCGTCACCAATATCTACGGCGGCTCCTTCCGGGATAATGAACTCACCGGAACCGCTGCCACCTGTATCGGAACGGTATTCTACACCACAAGTGCCTGCAAGCTGAACCTCTACGGCGGCACCTTCACGGGCAACACCTGCGCTGTGAACCCCAATGCCAACGGCTTTGCCCTGAACTGCTCCAGCGCGGCCAACAATGCCACGGTCACGGTGAAGGCCGGAGAGAACGGTCTGGATCTGTCCAATGCCCCCTTCTACTGGGCCTTTAATGACGACACCTCCAGTGTCATTCTGGACAGCGCTCTGACGAATCCTTTGAAGCTGACCTTCAAAACCGAGCCTGTGGCCGGTCAGATTGTCCTCAAGGGCACGGACAGCTATAAGCTCACCACCGCCGACCTCAGCAAGGTCTCCTGCCTCAACGAGGGGATTACCCTGAAGCTGGATACGGAGAAGAACGCCATCGTGGTCGGCTGATCCTCAAAAAACCTAGTGACCCCAGGGGGGTAGGGGTGTCTCAAAACTCGTTTTGAGACACCCCCCTGACGATTTTCCAAACCCCATTGGTTTGAAAAATCGGTTGATTGAACGTGAAAGGGGCCCTTTGCCCCTTTCACACTTTCCCCGCCACTCTATATCGCTAAATTTTTCTCCTATTTTTCCTGGTGCAGCAGTATGTGAGACAGCCCCCCTGACGCATCCAGGGGCAGCCGCAGCATCCCAAAAACAAAGCAGCCCTGGCCCAAAGTCCGGAAAAACCGGCTTTGACGCACAGGGCTGCTTTGGCCCGGGGCTATATGTACCGTACCACGGCCTTCACCAGG
>JBJDYK010000092.1:0-1874 GCA_051867275.1 Faecousia sp. | reverse complement strand
ACCTTGGTCTTGACCCCGTCCACCACAGTGGAGATGGAGGTCTTGATCCCCGTCCAGATGGTGGTGGCTGTGGTTTTGATTGCGTTAAACACAGTGGATACGGTCGTTTTGATGCTGTTTACCACCGTGCTGATCTTTGTGCTGATAGCCGTCCAAATGGTGCTGATCGTCGTCTGGATGGCGTTCATCACCGAGGACAGCGTGGAAGATACCGCCTTGATGGCGTTGCCAACTGTGGTTTTGATTGTCTCCCAGGTTCTGGTGATGGTATCGCCGCAGTTCTCCCAGATCAGTTGGAACGGCAACGTGATGATATCCCATGCCGCCTCCAGCAGAGAACCGATGAACTGAATACCGACACTGACCACATTTTTGATGGTTTCCCAGGTATCCGAGAAGAAGGTGGT
Organism: Faecousia sp.; assembly: GCA_051867275.1. Taxonomy (GTDB): domain Bacteria; phylum Bacillota; class Clostridia; order Oscillospirales; family Oscillospiraceae; genus Faecousia. The sequence continues at coordinate 1,467 of JBJDYK010000092.1, read as the reverse complement.
GATGCCGTTCCAGATGTTTGTGAATGTGGTGGATACAGAGTTCCACACCTCGTCCCAGCTGGTGCCAAACCACCCCAGCACCACATCCGCCACGCCCTTGAGCGTATTTAGGATATTTTCAAACCAGCTGACCAGCCCTTCCCACATAGTGGTGAAGATACCCTTCACGGCCTCCCACGCTCCGGACCAGTCGCCCTGGAATACGGAAATAAATACATCCACGATACCCAGAATGACATCCAGAACCGTGGACAGCGTATTGGCGATGTGGTTGAACACGCCCTCAAAGACCGGGGCGAGAAGTTCGCAGAACCCCTGCCATACAGCGGACAGCACTTCGGTAATGCTTTCAAACTCAAAGCCCAGGCTGTTCAGCCGGTCAACGATGCCCTGGCAGAAGCCGCTGACGGTTTCTTTGATCTGGTTCCATGTGCCGATGATATTTTCCCGGAATTCATCGTTGGTTTTCCAGAGCGTTGCAAAGGCGGCTGCCAGCGTACCGATCACTGCCACCACGGCAAGCACCGGCCCGGCAACCGCACCGAGTGCGCTGCCAAGTCCGGTAATGGAACCGCTGCTCCCGGCAATCTTCACTCCCAGCTTGGCGATGCCTTTCGTCAGGCCGGAAAAGCCCTTCATGGCTGTGCCAACTGTGGAAGTCACTTTGCCGAAGAGAATGAGCATGGGGCCGATGGCAGCGACTACCGCAGCGATTTTCACCACGGTTTCCTTCTGCTCATCGTTCATGCCGTTCAGCTTGTCCACAAATTCCTGGATTTTCTTTGCCGCCGCCCGGATTTTCGGCATGAGGATTTCACCGAAGGAAATCGCCAGTCCTTCCAGAGCGGACTTCAGAATGGTGATCTGACCGGACAGGTTGTCCAGCTGGGTATCCGCCATCTGCTGGGCTGCGCCGCCGCTTTCCGTGATGGACTGCTGGAGACTGTCCCAGCTGTCCCCGGTACTCACGAGCAGCGAGTTGACGGCGGCCAGATCGGTTTTATTGAAAATGGACGAGATGATGTTCTGCTTTTCAGCGGAAGTCATCCCGTCCATACTGGTATTCAAATCCCCCAGGATATCGTTGAGGGAACGCATATTGCCTTCGGAGTCGTAAACCTCCACGCCCAGGCTCTCCATGCAGGCGGCGGCTTTGTCCGTGGGGCTTTGCAGGGCGAGGATCACGTTTCGCAGGTGTGTGCCGCCTTCCGCGCCCTTGATGCCGTTGTTGGCCAGGATGCCGAGCGCGGTGTTCAACTCCGCCGTGCCGCCCTTGACCGTCTTGGCGGTTGCGCCGATGGTCAGAATGGCTTCACCCAGCTGGGCGACCGAGGTGTTGGTGGTGGAAGCGGTCTTGGACATCTGATCCACCATAGTATCGGCTTCGCGGGTTTCCATCCCCAGAGCCGACATGGCGTCCGTCACCATGTCCGATGCCGATGCCAGGTCAATGCCGCCAGCCGCCGC
>JBJDYK010000091.1:0-1892 GCA_051867275.1 Faecousia sp. | reverse complement strand
GCAGTTTTTGTGCCTCCCAGAGGGGAATAGAGAGTTTTTTCAGCAGGCCCTAATTTACAAAATGGGCGGTTCGCGGTGGGAAACGCACATTTAACGTAGCTACCCGCAAAAAATCGGTGCCCGGCGGGGGCATGCCCCCCGCCCTACCGGTGAGATAAACGGAAATTTAACGGCTTACCGGGTGATTTTCTTTCATGCACGCACCGTGTTTTTTCTGCGGGCGTAGCAAAGTGGAGCAGAGTATGTTATAACGGGTTATGCTTTTATTGGGAGGTGATACAATCGCATGACAGCGGAAGAGATTAAACTGCGGCAACTTGCAGGGCAGCATCTGTTGTTCCCAACCGATACACAGGCCGCAGTAAAGGATCTGTGCGGTGTGCAGGCACAGTATTTTTCTCATGCGCTTCACGGTTTGGCCATCCGGTGTGGTGAGGTCCATCTGGATGGGCTGGTAAAAAGCTGGACCAACCGGGGCACCATGCACATCTTTTCCGCAGAGGATTTACCCCTGTTTCTTCACAAAGGCAGGACCCATTTCCTTCGCCCGGTGGACACACTGGAGACGGATGCTTACATCACCGCAGAGCGGAAATCGTACTTCGCGGAAATGATTGTCTCCGCTATCGCCCAAGGCATGGACCAAAGAGAGGACCTGAAAGTGCTTTGTCAGAAATCCGGCATGACGGAGGTGGAAAGCAAGAGTCTGTTTGATCCCTGGGGCGGCACCATCCGGGCCCTTTGTGAATGCGGACGCATTTGTCACAAAGTTCAGGAAAAGAAAGCGTTTCAACTTTGCCCGTCCTTCGAGCCCATGGAGGAAACACCTGCCCGTCTGGAGCTGGCCAGAAGATATTTTACCCATTTTGGCCCCGCTACTGTCAAGGACGCCGCCTACTTTTTCGGAAAGACGCAGGCCCAGGTTAAATCCTGGTTGGCACAGCTGCCGGTTTCGGAGACGCAGTTGGACGGTAAGTCCTATTTCTACATTGGAAGTAAAACGCAATGTACGGGCGAGGTCCCTCCCTGTCTGTTTTTGGCTGGGTTCGACCAACTTATGCTGGGCTACAAAAAAACGGAGAGCCTCTATCTTCGCCCGGATAAGCTGCGGGAAATTTTCAGTCTCTCCGGCATTGTCCGTCCTGCTGTCCTTGTCCACGGCCAGGTGGTGGGGTGGTGGAACAGGAAAAACCGTAAGGTGAAAATCACACTCTTTGCGCAGGCGGATCATCGAATGATTGCACAGGCAGCCGAAGCGCTGTGGGAAGATCTGGCGGAACTACAATTTGAATAATGCTTAAAGAATCTCCGCAGGTGTTGTGACCTGCGGAGATTTTGGGTTATATCTGTTTCAGTTTTTCGTCCAAAATCTGATAGAATCGGGCAATATGGATGCCGTCCACCAGTGCGTGATTTGCCAGAATGGTAACGGGGACGAGGGTCTTCCCTTCCCTGGTGAAATACTTCCCCCAGGTGAGCCTCAGATTGCTGTCTGCCGGTCTGGGTGTTGGCTGGACCATGGCGGAATAGCTGATCCACGGCAGGCTGGAAACAAAAATCAACCCCAGTGCGTCCGCACCGTCATCCAGCGTGGGATGTTCCTTTATGTATGCCTGAGCAGCCGTCGCTTTGGGAAGAAATTCCTCCAGAGGCATATCGCAGGAGAGCCTGCAATAGGAATAGGTTCCGTTGTCGTGAAGAACCGTGTGGGAGGGGATGCAATAGTCGTACTCCACGATTTTTCCGTCCCGAATCCGTTGCCGCAGCTCCGGCACAGCATTGGCCGCGTTGGCGGCGCAGTAGAGAAACGTCAGGAAAAAGGGATAGCCTTTCTCCTTGCAGGCTTCCGGAAAACCCGTGATATCCACCTCAGCCGTAATGCCTACATAGGG
>JBJDYK010000090.1:0-1910 GCA_051867275.1 Faecousia sp. | reverse complement strand
AAGCAGGTCCCCGATACCTCCGGTAAGGTGGCCGTGAATCCCGATGGTACGCTGGACCGCGCTTCCATGCAGACCATCATCAACCCCGACGACCTGAACGCCGTGGAGGCCGCCCTGTCCCTGAAGGACGAGCTGGGCTGCAAGGTCATCGCGTTCACCATGGGTCCTCCTCCTGCCGAGGGTATGCTGCGTGAGCTGATGGCCATGGGTGTGGACGAGGGTGTGCTGATCACCGCCCGTGAGTTCGGCGGCTCCGACACCTACGCCACCTCCCAGATCATCGCCGCCGCCATCGACACCTACGGCGTGGAGGATGACGATATCATTCTGGCCGGCCGTCAGGCCATCGACGGCGATACCGCTCAGGTGGGCCCCCAGATCGCGGAAAAGCTGCATCTGCCTCAGGTGTCCTATGCCGGTGAGATCACCAAGAGCGGCAATACCGTCACCGTCAAGCGTATGCTGGAGGACGGCTACATGACCGTCAAGGTGAACACCCCCTGCATGATCACCTGCATCAAGGAACTGAACGAGCCCCGCTACATGACCGTGCTGGGCATTGAGGAGTGCTTTGCCAAGCCCCTGGTCACCATGACCTATGACACGCTGAAGGATCATCCCCTGATCGACAAGAGCACCATCGGTCTGGCGGGTTCTCCCACCAACATTCTGACCTCCTTTACGCCTCCCCAGAAGGGCGCCGGCATGATGCTGGAAGGTTCCGGCAAGGAGACCACCGACAAGCTGGCCGGCATTCTGGCGGCCAAGCACATCATCTAAGGGAAAGGAGATAAGAAAATGGCTTTTAACAGTGCTGATATCGGCGCGTTCAAGAACGTATGGGTATTCTGTGAGCAGCGTCAGGGCGTGATGATGCCCACCACCTTTGAACTGATCTCCGAGGGCCGTAAGCTGGCCAATGAGCTGGGCGTGGAGCTGTGCGGCATCCTGCTGGGCGATAACGTGGACGGCATCGCCGCAGAGCTGGGCGATTACGGCGCGGATAAGGTTTATGTATACAATTCTCCCCTGCTGAAGGACTACACCACCGACGGTTATACCAAGGTGATCGTGGAGGCGGTGGAGGAGCTGAAGCCGGAAGTGCTGCTGTTCGGCGCCTCCAACATCGGCCGTGACCTGGCGCCCCGCTGCGCAGCCCGTCTGCACACCGGCCTGTGCGCCGACTGCACCCACCTGGACATCGACATGCCCAACTACAAGGCATTCCTGAAGGAAGCCTCCACGCTGCCTGAGGATCGTATCGAGAAGCTGGGCACCGTGATGATCAACCGCGAGCCCCATCCGGTGGACCGCGACCTGAAGATGACCCGTCCGGCATTCGGCGGCCATCTGATGGCGTCCATCATCTGCCCCCGTTTCCGTCCCGCCATGGCGACGGTGCGTCCCGGCGTGATGAAGAAGCGCGAGTGCAAGAAGAACGCGGAGATCCTGCATCCCGCCTTTGCGCTGGCTGCTTCCGACATCAAGACCGAGGTCACCGAGACCGTGAAGGCCGCCAAGAAGCTGGTGGACCTGATCGGTGCGGACTTCATCGTGTCTGTGGGCCGCGGCATCAGCAAGGACGTGGAAGGCGGCATCAAGCTGGCGGAGGAGCTGGCAGAGGTGCTGGGCGGCGTGGTTGGTTCCAGCCGTGCCTGCGTGGACGCCGGTTGGATCAGCGCCGACCATCAGGTGGGCCAGACCGGTAAGACCGTCCATCCCAAGGTGTATATTGCACTGGGCATCTCCGGCGCCATCCAGCACAAGGCCGGTATGCAGGATTCCGAGTGCATCATCGCCGTGAACAAGAACGATACCGCTCCCATCTTTGAGGTGGCGGACTACGGCATCGTGGGCGATCTGTTCAAGGTCGTTCCCGAGCTGATCGAGTCCATCAAGGCTGCCAAGGC
>JBJDYK010000089.1:0-1944 GCA_051867275.1 Faecousia sp. | reverse complement strand
CCCAGTTCGAACATCATGCCGCCGATGGTGATGGCGTCCGCTTTCATCTTGTCCCGCTGCTTTTGCAGTGCTGCCAGTTTGGCTTCGGTTTCTTCAAAGCGGTTGCACAGTTCGGCGTGGGTGGTACGGTAGGTTTCTTCGGTCATGGTGTTGGCGGCGTTTTCTGCGATGCACAGGCGCAGCATCCCGGTGATGGTGGTCAATTCCTCTTCCAAAGCCTGAATATCCGCATCAATGAAGTCCGTGTCCGTGAGCATCCGCTGGGCATAGCGGAGCTGGTCGATGGCGGCGTCCCGGTCGGAAAGATACTCCCCAAGGGCTACCAAGTACAGTTCTTTCAGCCGCTCCTCGGTCAGGTGGGGTGTTTCGCATTTGCGTTCCCCTTTGAACTTGCCGTTGCATTGCCAGATGACACGGCGGTAGCGGTCGGTGGAGTGCCAGGTCTTTGCTCCAAAAATATCGCCGCAGTCGGCGCAGATGATCTTCCCGGAGAAGGGGCTGGTCTGATGGTGACGGTTGCGGCTGTTTTTGCGCCGTTCCAACTCCACCTGAACCTGCTCCCATTCCCAGGGTTCGATGATGGCGGGGTGGCTGTCCTCCACGTAGTACTGGGGAACCTCTCCCTCGTTGATCTTGGTTTTCTTCGTGAGGAAATCCACCGTGAAAGACTTCTGAAGCAGAGCGGAGCCTTTGTACTTTTCGTTCCGCAGGATGCTCTCCACGGTGGCTCTTTGCCAGACGGTCTTTTTGCCGGGGGTAGGGATGCCCTCCTCCGTCAGCATGGTGGCGATGGCATTGGTGGATTTCCCCTGAAGGAACTCGCGGTAGATGCGTTTGACGATCTCCGCTTCCTCCGGAACGATCTCCGGCAGTCCGTCGGCACCTTTGCGGTAGCCCAGGAACTGGCCGTAAGGGATGCTGACCTTACCGTCAGAGAACCGTTTCCGCTGTCCCCAGGTGACATTTTCGGAGATGCTGCGGCTTTCCTCCTGAGCCAGACTGGACATGATGGTGATGAGCAGTTCCCCCTTGGAGTCGAAGGTCATGATGTTTTCTTTCTGGAAGAAGCACTCACAGCCGGCCTCCTTCAGCTTGCGGATGGTGGTCAGGCTGTCCACGGTATTTCTCGCGAAGCGGCTTACACTCTTGGTCACAATCAGGTCGATTTTTCCGGCAAGGGCATCCCGGATCATGCGGTTGAAGCCATCCCGGCGTTTGGTGTTGACGGCGCTGATGCCCTCATCGGTGTAGACCTCCACGAAGTCCCAGTCGGGGTTCTCCTGAATGAACTTGGTGTAGTAATCCACCTGGGCCTCATAGGAGGTGAGCTGTTCTTCGCTGTCCGTGGAGACACGGGCGTAAGCGGCTACCCGGCGGCGTATCCGCTCCTTGGTGGGTGTTTTGGTATGGATATTCAGTGTGGCGGGGATGACGGTGACATTTTTAGCTTTCGGCATGGCGCTGCTTCCTTTCCCGTGTTTTCTCACCGGCGGCCCGGCGCATTTCCGCTGTCCAACTCTCGGCACGGGAGCGGTCCTGCCACCGCTTCACGGCGTTGGTTCCGTCCTTGAGGGTGAACTCCAGAAGATTATCGTTGTGGGCTGTAATTGCCGTTATTTCGCCCGAATGCCCGACCAGGGCGGCGGTCTGCATCAGCTTTTCCTCCGGGATGGCTTTGGAGGGGCAGCAGGATTTGCCGTAGGAATTGTAGGTGGAGCAGATCCAGACCGGCCCCGTGGCGGTGGTTTTACGGCGGTAGTGCTTGCCGCAGATGGCGCAGGTGATAAGTCCTGTAAAGGGGGATGTTTGTTGTGGCTTGGCGGGCGCATACTTCTCTTTTCTCCGCCGGATCTCCGCCTGGACGGCATTGAAAGTTTCCAGCGGAATGATGGCTTCGTGGGTGTCCGTCGCGTGATACCGGGGCAGTTCACCCTGGTTCTTCCG
>JBJDYK010000088.1:0-41600 GCA_051867275.1 Faecousia sp. | reverse complement strand
ACGCCGTCCAGTCCGCCAACAACGGCGACTCCGCCCTGACCGCCCACGGCTGGCCGGAAGAAATCATTGACTAAGGAGGGGAAGCAAAGTGAAGAAGAAAGTCGCCGCGTTGCTCCTTTGCGTGGCAATGGTCCTGACCCTTGTCCCGGCTTTACCGGTTCGGGCAGAGGGTGGGAATGCCCTTTCCGTTTACTGCGGCGGAAGCCCCGTGTCTCAGCTCACCCTTCCCCAGAGTGAGAAGAAGGAGCTGACTGCTGTCAGCCAGGAGAGCGGCTCTGCCCGGTATCAGTGGCAGATTCTCGCCAATCAGACCCTTTGGGTGGACATTGCCGGTGCCAACGGCAGCACCCTGGACCTGTCCTATGCCATGGTGGCCAGTCTGCTTTCTGACGATTCCGTCCAGATCCGCGCCACCGCTACCTCCGCCGGGGAAACCGTGACCAGCGAACCGGTCACCGTCACCGTAACCTACCCCGCCCCCCAGCCGGAGAACGTCACCCCCGCGCAGACCAGCGTCACCGCTGCTGCTCTCCAGACCAGCGACAGCACAGTTGCCCCTCTTGCCGACGGCGAAACGAAGACATATAACGTAGTAATCAAATACGTCTTTGAGAACAATGAGATCGCTGCCGACCCCTATACGGCCAGCCTGGCCGCTGGATCTTCTTTTAACACTACTGTCACCTTCCCCACCGTCCAGGGCTACCTGCCCTATGTCGGGAATGACACGGAAACCTCTGCTTCTATTGATCTGAATATTACAAATATTCAGAATGACGTTACTTACACCGTCACCTACAAGCCCACCAATGTAGATTATACCGTCATCCACTACCAGCAGAATCTGAACGATGACAACTACACCGAGGCAGAACGGGAGACCAAGCAGGGCCTGACCAAATCCACCGTTCCGGATGTGGCAAATACTTACGACGGCTTCTACGCCCTCCTGTACGAAAAGCCCGAAATCGCCGCCGACGGCTCCACCCTGGTGGAGGTCTACTACGACCGCTACTACTACCTCATGAACTTCGACCTGGACGGCGGCTACGGCGTGGAGCCCATCTACGCCCGCTACGGCACCCCCATTGCCGATGTAGGAACCCCCACCAAAGCCGGCTACTCCTTCCAGGGCTGGTCCCTCGACGGCATCAACATTGTCAGTCTACCCGAAAAAATGCCCGCCGAGAATCGCACCTATAAAGCCATCTGGGGTAACGCGAAGACCGTAGACTATACTGTTGTGTATTGGAAAGAGAATGCTAATGACAGTAACTACAGTTTCTGGGGTCAGGTAACTAGGCAGGCAGTTGCCGGAACCACCGTTAGCGGTCAGGACGATATTCCCGCCAGCATTACTACGACAACTGTTGACGGAGGCAGCGTGAATGAGAAACCATACTTCACTTTCAATGCTGCAAAGACAAATAAGAACGTTTTGGTGAATGGTGACGGAACAACTGTCGTCAATGTCTACTACTACCGTAACACGTATCACCTGTACTTCCGTGGAATCTCCGGCAAGTGTGCCATTGAGGAACATACCCATACCGCTAGCTGTTACCATCCCTGTACGAAGCTGGAACATACGCACACGAACAATTGCAGTCAAAATAGCAATAACAATGTTATCTATGTTATCTCTGCAAAATATGAGCAGAATATCGCAGACGTATGGCCTACTGCTGATAAATTCTCTAATTATACGCTCAATGGTTGGTCGATTGATGGCATCAGTAGTATGGCGGTTTCAAAGCGCGTCAGTATGACGGCTGACCTGTGTGATACCAGTGATAATTTGAAATATGCTGTAGCAAATAGTGGTGGTAGTAAACAGTATCTCTACTATATGTTTGAAAGCTTTGATCAGACGAGCGCTGCTAATGGTGACCAGCGTAAGAAGCTTAATAGAACTTATTACGATAGCGACGCACGTTATTATCAGCAGGTCAACAGTGGTGCAAACAACTGGGGTCAGAAACCAATTGAAGGTATGACTCCTGTCAAAAATGGCGTGAAGTATGAAAGTAAAAACACAAAGGTTTTCTTATACTACACACGAAATCGCTCTGATCTGATGTTTAACAATTCCAGCGATGGTGTTGTCAAGACCGCTAGCAGCATCATGTACGAGCAACCCCTTGCCAACTACAAGGACACTGATGGTAATCTGATCAGCAGTTTTGTTCCCTCTTACCCCAGTAAGCTGGAACCCAATGCATTTGAGTTTGCTGGTTGGTATACAACTCCTGAGTGCTATCCCGGTACTGAGTACGATTTTGCCACAGCGACTATGCCCAATGGCGATCTGACTCTTTATGCATACTGGAAACCTCTGACTCACAAGGTCGAGTTCTATTTGGACAAGGATGCCCTGGATGCCGGAATCAAGCTCTCTACCCATCCTGACATCACCGTTCCCCACGGCAGCAAGGTGGATCCCGTTCCCGCTGAACCCACCAACGGCAGCTATAACTTTGTTGGCTGGTTCTACATGGACGGCGGCGTTGAAAAGGCTTTTGACTTCGCCAATATGCCTGTGAACAAGAACATGCAGGTCTACGGCAAATGGAGCTCCAATGTTCTGAAGCAGTATTTCATCTACTTCAAGTACAAGGACGCTGACGGCAATGAGGTTGAGATTGCCGATCGCCTTACCGGCTCTGCCCTGGCTGGCGTTACCGAGACCTTTGAGGCCAAGGGCGGCGACGATCTCTATCCTGACTTCCAGGAGGGCTATTTCCCTGTGACCAAGAGCCACTCCCTGACCATTGACATCAACGCTACAGAGGATAATAACACAAATGTCTATACCTTCTGGTATGTGCAGAAAGCGGCTGTGCCTTACACCGTCAAGTACCTGAATAAGGAAACCGGCGAACCTGTTGCAGACGAGAAGACCGTCGCCGACAACCGCAAGGCCGTTGTTACCGAGACCTTCGTTCCCGTCAGCGGCATGCTGCCCGACGCCTATCAGAAGCGTCTGGTGGTTTCCGCCGAGGATGGCGCGGTCAATGAGATCATCTTTTACTACACGGAAGATACCACCCACGCCTACTACAAGATCACCCATTACACCCAGAACATCGACGGCGCAACCTGGACCGAATACGCTTCCTCCCATGCCGTAGGCGACATCGGTACAACCTACACCGCCGACCCCATGACCATCCCCGGCTTTACCTATGATCCCAGGGTTGAAGGTACTCTCATCAGCGATAAGCTGACCGCAAATGGCCTTGAGCTGAAGCTGTACTACACCAGAAACGCCTACCCCTATCAGGTCCGCTACCTGGAGAAGGACACCGGCAAACAGCTTGACGATCCCAAGTCCGGCACCGGCCTGTATGGTCAGGTGATCTCCGAAAGCGCAATCGCTATCACCAACTACACCGCCGTTGCCCCTATCTCCCAGACTCTGAACATCCGGATCGAGGAAAGCCAAACCGAGGCCAAGCTGAACATCATCACCTTCTACTACACGGAAAACGAAGCAACCATCAACTATGTAGTAGTTGGCCCCGCTGGCTGCGGCACGGTTTCTCCCACTTCCGAAACCCTGAAGGTCCTCTCCGGCACCGCCCAGGGCTCTACCCCCACAGCCAACGAAAACTTCCGCTTCATCGGCTGGTACACGGATGCGGCTTGCACTACTCCTGTCACTACTGGTTGGGTAGATTCCAATAACAAGCTGACCCCGGTCAAGGGTGAAGGTGGAGTCTGGACCAACGCCACCTACTACGCCAAGTTCGAGTACGACCTGGCCGACCTGACCATCGTAAAGACTGGCGCGGAGGAAATCGATGAAAACCAGAGCTTCATCTTCCATGTTGACGGCGTTCAGGATACACGCACGGAGAACATTCACCTGACAGTTGTTATCAACGGCAATGGCAGCAAGACCATCAAGGGTCTGCTCGTTGGTGATTACACCGTTACCGAAGACGGCAACTGGAGCTGGAGATACACCGCGTCCGGTGGTGGACAGATTACCCTCAGCGCCACTGAAGAAAACGAAGTGACCTTCTACAACACCCGCGCAAGCGCACCCACCACGGATAAGCCCAATGGTTCCGTTGTCTGGAAATGGCTCAATGGTGACGCATACTGCATCAACAAATTTAACGCCATTTTGAATCCGAATCCGTAAGAAAGGAGGCGGCAGTTATGTACCAAGGAAAATATGAAAGCAGCGGCAAGCGTCCCGCTCCGCAGCGTACCAGTCCAAAACGTCGCCTCAGATGGCGCAAGCAGTTTGTCCTCCTTGTGTCCGTCGTCGCACTGATTCTGGGCATCGTTGGCGGCACCGTCGCCTACCTTGTCACCAATAGCGGCCAGGTGAAGAACACCTTCCAGCCCTCCAGAGTTGCCTGTGCGGTCGATGAGACTTTCGCGAACAATGTAAAGTCCGATGTAAAAATTCAAAACACCGGTGACACCACGGCCTACATCCGCGCCGCCGTGGTGGTCACCTGGCAGGATGAGAACGGTAATGTTTCTGCCATTCCGGTGAAGGCTTCGGACTACAACATTAACTGGACGAAGGAAAACTGGGTTGAGGATGGCGGCTATTACTACTACAAGGCTCCTGTCACACCCGGTGAATCCACAAAAGTGTTGTTTACCGACTGCAAGCCTTTGGTTCCTGCGCCGGTAGAGGGCTACACGCTCTGCGTGGAAATCCTGGCGGACGCCGTTCAGAGTTCTCCTGCCCAAGCGGTAATTGATGCCTGGGGCGTTGATCCTTCCACATTAGGGAACGGAGGTGCGGCTGAATGAAAAAGAGCACGAAACATCTTTCGACCCTCCTGCTGGCCCTTGTGCTGGTGCTGAGCCTCAGTCTGACCGCTTTTGCCGCCGGGGCTACTGTGACCTACACGGGCATGGAAAATGACATCCTCCTGGAGCCCGGCAGCGACTACACGGACACGGACCTGTTTGGCAGCTTCAAGGGCGTCATGCCCGGCGACCGGCTTTCCGAAACCATCGAAATCAAAAACGATGCCGCCGACTGCGATTACATCAAGGTCTACCTGAAAGCCCGGGTCCATGACGAGGCGGGCAACCCCCTGACCTATTCTCAGGAGGACACCGTGGCCAACATGGCCGACTTCCTGAAGCAGCTCACCATGCGGGTCTATAACGGCTCCCAGCTGATCTACGAAAACACCCCCGACCAGGCAGGCGCCCTGGCGGAAAACGTGCTTCTGGGCACCCTGTTCCCCCAGGAATCTCTGTCCCTCCGGGTGGAGCTGGATGTTCCCATGGAGCTGGACAACGAGTACGCCAACCGCGCCGGCGAGGTGGACTGGGTCTTCCTGGTGGAAGCCTTCACCTACGATAAGCTGACCGTTCACAAGGTCTGGGAGGACAACAACTATCCCAACCGCCCCGAAAGCGTCACCGTTCAGCTTCTCCGTGACGGCGAGCCCTACGGCGAAACGGTCACCCTGAACGAAGAAAACCAGTGGACCTACACCTGGGATCAGCTCGACGAGCTGTACCAGTGGTCCGTGGAGGAAGCCGATGTCCCCGAGGGCTATGAGGCCACCTACAAAACCGAGGATAACACCACCTGGATCGTCAACCACATGGATTACGTTCCCGTTCAGGAACCGGACCCCGTGGACCTGACCGTGAAAAAGGTCTGGCAGGGAGATGAGAAGCAGCTCAAGGATCGTCCCACCTCCGTCAGCGTCACCCTCTACAACGGCGAGGAAGCCGTGGAAAAGGTGGTTCTCAGTGAATCCAATAACTGGACCTATTCCTGGAAGCAGCTTGACGGCAAGGGCGACTGGAGCGTTCTCGAAACCGGCATCCCCAAGGGCTATACCCCTTCCTACCGCACCGCCGGTGACACCGTGACCATCACCAATACCTATTCTCTGATTCAGACCGGCCAGCTCAACTGGCCCATCCCGGTACTCGGCAGCCTGGGTGCTTTGATGCTGCTTCTCGGCCTGTTTATGCTGCTGAAGAAGCGGAAAAACGGATATGCCTAAAAAAGCAGGCATTGCTTTTGTGGCTGTAGGAGCGGTGCTGATTCTTTCGGCACTGCTCCTTTTTCTTCATAATGACCGGGAAGACCAGCGGGCAGGCCAGGAGGCCGAGAAAATCCTGACCGCCCTGCAGTCCGCCATCCCGGACCAGCCGCCGGAAATCACCACCCCGCCCGCCACCAAACCGGAAGAATCCCTCCCAACCCCGGAGCCTACGGAGACGGAACCCCGGGAAATGACTGTGGTTGAGATTGACGGCTACGGCTATATCGGTTATATTTCCATTCCGGCCATATCCGTAGAGCTGCCGGTCATGTCCGAATGGGATTACAGCCGCCTGGAGCTGGCCCCCTGCCGCCAGTTCGGCTCCACCGTCACCGATGATTTGGTCATCGCCGCCCACAATTACAAGTCCCATTTCCGGTATCTCTCCCAACTGAAGGTGGGGGATGCCGTACAATTCACGGACATGGATGGCCGGGTGATTACCTACGCCGTCGCAGCCATTGAGACTCTGAATCCCGAGGAAGTGGATGCCGTTCAAAACAGCGGATATGATCTGGTTCTGTACACCTGCAACCCCGGCGGTCAAACCCGAATTGTAATCTATTGCAACCGGTATAAATAAAACCCTGGGGTCAGGCAATCGCGCCTGACCCCAGGGTTTTTGAAAATATGATTATTTGAAATACTGAACCGCTGCCCGGAACATCCCAATGTCATAGTTACCGGGTACATTTTTGTACAGACCGTCGCCGATGCGCTCGCTGTGGCCCATCTTGCCGAAGACCCGTCCGTCGGGGGAGGTGATGCCCTCGATGGCGAACATGGAATTGTTGGGATTGAAGTGGACATCCGCCGTGGCGTTGTTCTCCAAATCCACATATTGGGTGGCGATCTGTCCGTTGGCGGCCAACTGCCGGATCAGCGCCTCATCAGCCAGGAACCGGCCCTCGCCGTGGGAAATGGGAACGCTGTACACGTCGCCCACATTGGTCAGCGCCAGCCAGGGGGACTTGTTGGAGGCAATCCGGGTCCGGACGATGCGGCTCTGGTGGCGGGCAATGGTGTTGTAGGTCAGGGTGGGGAAGGCTGCGTCCGTGTCCATAATGCGGCCATAGGGCACCAGACCCAGCTTGATGAGTGCCTGGAAGCCGTTGCAGATGCCGCACATGAGGCCGTCCCGGTTCTCCAACAGATCCGTGACCCCGTCCCGAATGGCGGCGTTGCGGAAGAAGGCGGTGATAAACTTACCGGAGCCGTCGGGCTCGTCGCCGCCGGAGAAGCCGCCGGGGATAAACACCATCTGGGCGGACTTCAGAGCTTCGGCGAAACGGTTGACGCTGTTCTGGATTCCGGCGGAGCTTAAGTTGTTGATGACGATGATCTCCGGCTCCGCGCCGGCGTCCCGGACAGCCTTGGCACTGTCATATTCGCAGTTGGTGCCGGGGAAGGCGGGAATCAGAACCTTGGGCCTGGCAGTCTTGATGGCGGGGGCCACCCGGGTTCCGGCCTTATAGGAGAAGGTCTCCATGGGGGCCTTTTCTGCGGGGATGTTGCAGGAGTAGACGGACTCCAGCTTGCTTTCGTAGCTGTCCAGAATATGCTCCAGGTTCAGGCTTTCGTCTCTCCAGGTGAAGGCACCCTTGTCAGTGGTGACGCCCAGAACCTTGCCCACAGCCTCATGCTCCGCCAGCTCCAGCACGAAGCTGCCGTAGGCATAGCCGAAGATTTCATCCAGCGTCACATTCTCGTCAAAGTCGAAGCCGATGTGGTTGCCAAAGGCCATCTTCATCACGGCTTCCGCCACACCGCCCATGCCGGGGGTGTAGGCAGCCACAGCCGCGCCGCTGCGCAGCAGCCGGGTGACCAGATCGAAGTGGGCCAGGAGGGACTGGGTCTCGGGCAGACCATTTTCGTCATATTTGGGAATCAACAAGCACACCGTATGACCGGGGGCCTTGAACTCAGGGGAGACCACCTGGGAGGTTTTTCCGGTGGTGACGGCGAAGGAAACCAGAGTGGGCGGCACATCCAGGTTCTCAAAGGTGCCGGACATGGAATCCTTTCCTCCGATGGCGGCGATTCCCAGATTCATCTGGGCCTTGAAGGCGCCCAGCAGGGCGGCAAGAGGCTTACCCCAACGCTTGGGATCCTTGCCCAGACGCTCGAAGTATTCCTGGAAGGTCAGATATACATCCTCAAAGGCCGCGCCGGAGGCAATCAGCTTGGAGACGGACTCAATGACAGCCAGATAAGCGCCATGATAGGGGCTGGCCTCCGTAATAAAGGGATTGTAGCCGAAGGACATGAAGGAGCAGTCGTCCGTGTGCTTCTTTTCCACGGAAATCTTCTGCACCATGGCCTGAACGGGAGTCAATTGGTGCTTGCCGCCGAAGGGCATCAACACCGTACCCGCGCCGATGGTGGAGTCAAACCGCTCGGAAAGACCCCGCTTGGAGCAGGTGTTCAGGTCTGTGGCCACGGCCTTGAAATTGTCGGTGAAGCTGCCGGTAACGGTCTTCTGCCGGAAGGAGGATGGGGCGGGGGCAGCGGTCATATGCTTGTCCGCGCCGTTGGAGTTCAGGAAATCGCGGCTGATGTCCACGATTTTCTTCCCATTCCAGTACATCACCAGCCGGGCCTCCTCCGTGACCACGGCCACGGGGCGGGCCTGGAGATTTTCGGTGTCCGCCAGGGCCAGGAAACGCTCCGCGTCCCGGGCCTCTACCACAACGGCCATCCGTTCCTGAGACTCGGAAATGGCCAGCTCCGTGCCGTCCAGACCCTCGTACTTTTTGGGAACGGCGTTCAGGTCGATTTCCAGACCGTCGGCAAGCTCGCCGATGGCTACGGAAACACCGCCTGCGCCGAAGTCGTTGCACCGCTTGATGAGCCGGGATGCCTCCGGGTTCCGGAACAGCCGCTGCAGCTTCCGTTCCTCCGGGGCGTTGCCCTTCTGCACCTCCGCGCCGCAGGTCTCCAGAGAGTTTACGGTGTGGGACTTGGAGGAGCCGGTGGCGCCGCCGCAGCCGTCCCGGCCGGTGCTGCCGCCCAGCAGGATGACCACATCGCCGGGTTCAGGCCGTTCCCGGCGGACATTTTCGGCTGGAGCGGCGGCGATGACCGCACCGATCTCCATCCGCTTGGCGGCATAACCGGGATGATAGATTTCATCCACAATGCCGGTTGCCAGGCCGATCTGGTTGCCATAGGAGGAATAGCCCGCTGCGGCGGTGGTGACAATCTTCCGCTGGGGCAGCTTGCCGGGAATGGTCTCGCTGACGGGCTTCAGGGGGTCCGCCGCGCCGGTGACACGCATGGCGCCGTACACATAGCTCCTGCCGGAGAGAGGATCCCGGATGGCGCCGCCGATGCAGGTGGCCGCGCCGCCGAAGGGCTCGATCTCCGTGGGATGATTGTGGGTTTCGTTTTTGAACAGCAGCAGCCAGGGCTCCATGACGCCGTCGGCGGTGACGTTGATCTTCACGGTGCAGGCGTTGATTTCCTCGGATTCGTCCAGCTTGGACAGCTTACCGTTGGCCTTCAGATACTTCACGGCAATGGTGGCCAGATCCATGAGGCACACGGGCTTGGTGCGGCCCAGCTCCTTACGGACTGCCAGGTAATCCTCGTAGGCCTGCTGGAGAAGCTGATCCTCAAAGGTGACATCGTCAATGATGGTGGCAAAGGTAGTGTGGCGGCAGTGATCGGACCAGTAGGTGTCGATCATGCGGATTTCCGTAATAGTGGGGTCCCGATCCTCAGCCTTGAAATAGGACTGGCAGAAGGTGATGTCGTCCAAATCCATGGCCAGGCCATAGCGACGGATAAAGTCTGCCAGACCCTCCCGATCCAGATTGATGAAGCCCTCCAGGGTTGCCACCTCCGTGGGAATCTCATACTGGGACGCCAGGGTCTGGAAGGGCTCCAGAGAAGCCTCCCGGGATTCCACAGGGTTGATTACATATTTCTTAATTTCCGCGACTTGCTCTGCCGTCAGGCTGCCGTACAGGGCGTAGACCTTGGCGGTGCGCACCGTGGGCCGATCCCCCTGGGAGATAATCTGGATGCACTGGGCGGCGGAATCGGCCCGCTGGTCAAACTGGCCGGGCAGGTACTCCACCGCAAAGACCTCTGCGCCGCTTAAGTCCACCTCCGGGGATGCAATGTCCAACTGAGGCTCGGAGAACACGGTTTTGACAGCGTAGTCGAACAGCTCGGATGTGATATTTTCCGCGTCATAGCGGTTGATGATCCGCACGTCCTCCAGCCCGTCCATGCCGAGAAGGGTCCGGGCATCGTTCAAAAGCGCCTTGGCCTCATTGGCAAGCGCCTTCTTTTTCTCTACATAAATTCGGTATACCATTTCGCAACCTCCTGATTCCGGGTTATTTACCCCGGAAAATGTGCTTTGCGGGAGTTCATTTTACATTGGCAGGGGCGGCCAGGGCGCGCTTGCCGATATCGCTTCTGCGATAGGCGTTCTCAAAACGGACGCCGTCGGAAATGCGGTAGGCTTCCTTAATTGCCTCCTCCAGGGTGTCCCCTATGGCGGTGGTGCCGGTGACGCGGCCGCCGGAGGTGACCAGCTTGTCCCCCTCCAGCTTGCCGCCTGCCACATAGGTGTGGGCGGCGGCCTCCGGGGTCATGGTGATCTCGAAGCCTTTCTTATAGCTGGTAGGATAGCCCTGGGAGGCCAGGATCACGCAGCAGGCGTGCTTATCGGAAAATTTGACCTTGGTTTCCTGGAGTGTACCGTTGGTGGTGGCCTGCATGACGGTCAGCAGATCACTTTCCAGCAGAGGAAGCACCACCTGGGTCTCGGGGTCGCCGAAGCGGCAGTTGTACTCAATGACCTTGGGGCCGTCCTTCGTAATCATGAGGCCGAAGTACAGGCAGCCCGTAAAGGGCCGGCCCTCCTGCTCCATGGCGCGGATGGTGGGCAGGAAGATCTCCTCCATGCACCGCTGGGCCACCTCCGGGGTGTAGTAGGGATTGGGGGCCACGGTGCCCATGCCGCCGGTGTTGAGGCCCGTGTCGCCGTCGCCGATGCGCTTGTGGTCCATGGAGGACACCATGGGCTTCACGGTTTTTCCGTCCGTGAAGGACAGAACCGACACCTCGGGCCCCTCCAGAAATTCCTCAATCACCACGGTGGAGCCGCTCTTGCCGAACTTGGCGTTTGCCATCATGTCAACGACGGCATCTCTGGCCTCCTGACGGGTCTGGGCGATGATGACGCCCTTGCCCAGAGCCAGGCCGTCGGCCTTGATGACCGTGGGGATGGGGGCCGTCTCCAGATAGGAGAGGGCTTTCTCCATATCGTCAAATACCTCGTATTTGGCGGTGGGGATGTGGTATTTTTTCATCAGGTTCTTGGCAAAGACCTTGCTGCCCTCCAGAATGGCTGCGTTGGCCCTGGGGCCAAAGCAGGGGATGCCCACGGCATTCAGGGCATCGACACAGCCCAGCACCAGCGGATCGTCAGGGGCCACAACGGCATAGTCCACCTGCTCCCGCGCCGCGAAATCCACGATTTTCTCAATATCCGTGGCACCGATGGGGACACAGGTGGCATCCTGGGCGATGCCGCCGTTTCCGGGGAGGGCGTAGATTTGGGATACGGAGGGATTCTCCTTCAGCTTTTTAATGATGGCGTGTTCCCGACCGCCACCGCCAACCACCAGCAGCTTCATGTTCGCCACCTCTTAGTGATGGAACAGCCGCATACCGGTAAAGGCCATGACCATGCTGTGCTTGTCGCACTCTTCAATCACCAGGTCATCCCGAATGGAGCCGCCGGGTTGGGCGATGTAGCTGACGCCGGACTTTCTGGCCCGCTTGATGTTATCGGGGAAGGGGAAGAAGGCATCGGAGCCAAGGCTGACGCCGGTAAAGGTGGCGAGGAAGGATTCTTTGTCCTGCTGAGTCAGAGGCTCCGGACGGCTGGTGAAGTAGTTCTGCCAGATACCCTCGGCGCAGACGTCCTCCTCGTTGCCGTTGATGTAGCCGTCAATCACGTTGTCCCGGGTGGGACGGCCCAGGTCGCTGCGGAAGGGCAGGGCCAGGGTCTTGGGATGCTGACGCAGGAACCAGGTGTCGGCCTTGGTGCCTGCCAGACGGGTGCAATGAATGCGGCTCTGCTGACCGGCGCCCACACCGATGGCCTGACCGTCGTAGGCAAAGCAGACGGAGTTGGACTGGGTATATTTCAGAGTAATCAGGGCCACGATCAGGTCGATTTTTGCGGATTCCGGCAGCTCCTTGTTGGCAGTGACTCTGTTTTCCAGAAGGGCTTCGTCAATCTTAAAGTTGTTGCGGCCCTGCTGGAAGGTGATGCCGAAGACCTGCTTGGTCTCCTGCTGGGCAGGCACATAGTTGGGGTCGATGGCCACCACATTGTAGCTGCCCTTGCGCTTGGTCTTCAGAATTTCCAGCGCCTTCTCATCGTAGCCGGGGGCGATTACACCGTCGGAGACCTCCCGGGCGATCAGCCGGGCCGTGGTCTCGTCGCACACATCGGACAGGGCCACCCAGTCGCCGAAGGAACACATCCGGTCCGTACCACGGGCCCGGGCATAGGCGCAGGCCAGGGGGGAATCGTCCAGCCCCTCCACATCGTCCACGAAGCAGGCTTTTTTCAGATTTTCGGGCAGCCGTTTGCCCACGGCGGCGGAGGTGGGGGAGACGTGCTTAAAGGAGGTGACGGCGCACAGCCCGGTGGCCTCCTTCAGCTCCTTCACAAGCTGCCAGGCGTTGAGGGCGTCCAGGAAGTTGATATAGCCGGGACGGCCGTTCAGAATGGTGATGGGCAGCTCGCTGCCGTCGGCCATATAGATTTTTGCCGGCTTCTGGTTGGGGTTGCAGCCATATTTCAGCTCAAATTCCTTCATTTTGATACCTCACTGATTCTTGTTGACCATCCGGTTTTCTTCCTTGCCGGTGGACAGATCGATGTAGCGGACATACAGGGAAATCTTGTTGTTTTCATCCAGCGCGTTCCACAGTTCAGAAGTGAAGACGTCAATGTCGTCGGGAATGGACACCCGCTCAGGCTCACCCTGGAAGGTGGGGATGGGGTTTCCGTCACACACATAGGTGTGGAGGAAGTGCCCCAGACCTGCCTTGGAGGCATAGTGGAAGCCGAAGCGGTTGCAGAAGGAGCCGACCTCATCGCCGCTCTTCAAAATGCTCATTTTATAGGTGAAATCCCCGTTTTCCAAGGTAATCAGTCCGCTGATCCGGGGGGTAAAGTTGGGGCCGTCCGGCTCAAAGCAGCGGCATTCCAGACTCTCGTCAAAGCTCTTTCCGGCGGACATTCCCTCATAGATGGTGTCGGTCTGATCGCCGTTGGTGACAATGAGGTTGTTGCCCAGTTTACGGATGGCGGCGTAGATAATGAGGCTGGGGTCCTCCACCTTGGAGGGGTCAAAGGGCTCCGTGTACACGGCGTTGTCCCGCTCCGTAAAGACACGGTTGCGGCTGTTGGCACTGCGGCCCATGATAAAGTAGGCGGCCACGGCGGATTTGCCGTCCTGGGACTTGCCGATGACAATGCCACGGCCGGGATAGGTGTTGCCCTCCAGACGCTGGGCCATGGATTTGATTTCATAGATGTTCATGTTTATTTACCTCCTGAAATAGATGCGCAAACCTGCTCGGCAGCCTGAGGCAGCAGAACCCACTCGGCCTGCTCCATGACCCGGCGCTGCAAAGTTTCCGGGGTGTCGCCGGGCTGAATCTCCACGGCCTTCTGGGCGATGATCTCACCGCCGTCAGGAATTTCGTTGACAAAATGAACGGTTGCGCCGGTGACTTTCACGCCGTAATGGAGGGCGGCCTCATGGACCCGCAGGCCATAGAAGCCCTCGCCGCAGAAGCTGGGGATCAGAGAGGGGTGTACGTTCAGAATGCGCTTGGGGTAGGCAGAGGTGAAGCCCTCCGTGAGAATGGTCATGAAGCCTGCCAGGATGATAAGGTCGATGTTGTGATGCTTCAAAACCTCCTTCAGCCTGGCTTCAAAGGCTTCCTGGGAGCCCAGCTCCTTTTTCAGCACCACTTCCGTGGCAATACCGGCTTTTCTTGCCCGCTCCAGCGCGTAGGCGTCCCGGTTGTTGGACACCACCAGAGCAATCTGACCGCTGCGCAGTACGCTTCCCTGGGCATCCAGCAGAGCCTGCAGGTTGGTGCCGCCTCCGGAGACCAGCACCGCGATTCTTACACTCATTCCAGAATCACCTTTTCCTGGGAAGCCACGATCTCACCGATCACATAAGCGTCCTCGCCGTTGGCCCGGAGGATCTCCAGAGCGGCATCGGCGTCCTCTTTGGACACCACCACGCTCATGCCCACGCCCATGTTAAAGGTGTTGAACATATCCCGCTCCGGGATGTTGCCGGTTTTGGCGATCAGGTCAAAGATAGGCAGCACCCGCACATCACACTTTTTGATTTTCGCGCCCAGACCGTCGGGGATGGATCTGGGGATGTTCTCGTAGAAGCCGCCGCCGGTGATGTGGCTGACGCCCTTCACCTTCACTTTTTCAAACAGAGCCAGCATGGGCTTCACATAAATCTTGGTGGGGGTCAGCAGGGTTTCGCCGATGGAAGCACCGCCCAGCTCCTCTCTGGGGGTCTTCAGCTCCGGATTGTGCTCCACATCGAAGACCTTCCGCACCAGGGAGAAGCCGTTGGAGTGGACGCCGGAGGAGGGCAGGGCGATGACAACGTCGCCGGGAACCATGGAATTCCGATCCACGATTTTCTTCTTATCCACGATGCCCACGGAGAAACCGGCCAGATCGTATTCATCCACGGGGTAGAAGCCGGGCATCTCCGCGGTCTCGCCGCCGATGAGGGCGGAGCCGGACTGAACGCAGCCCTCGGCCACACCGGAGACCAGCTCCGCGATGCGCTCCGGCACGTTTTTGCCGCAGGCGATGTAGTCCAGGAAGAACAGGGGCTTGGCGCCGCAGCAGATGACGTCGTTGACGCACATGGCTACGCAGTCGATGCCCACGGTGTCATGCTTGTCCATCAGGAAAGCCAGGCGCAGCTTGGTGCCCACACCGTCGGTGCCGGAGACCAGCACCGGCTCCTCATAGCCCTTCAGATCCAGTCCAAACAGACCGCTGAAGCCGCCGATGTCATCCAGACATCCGGCGTTTTTGGTTCTTGCGATGCTTCCTTTCATCAGCTCCACTGCACGGTATCCTGCGGTGATGTCCACACCGGCAGCCTTGTAGCTTTCGGAATAGCTCTTTTCGTTCATGGTTTCGGCTCCTTTTCTGAAAGTTTCCGCTCGAAGCGGTATTTTTGTGTATGATCGGGGACCTGGGTGGGATACTGGCCGCTGAAACAGGCGGTGCAGAAGCCGCCACCATGCTCCGCCAGCTTTTTCACGTTTTCCACGCTGAGGTAGCCCAGGGAGTCCGCGCCGATGATTTTGCAGACCTCATCGAGAGGGTGATTGGCGGCAATCAGCAGCTCCTTGGAGTCGATGTCCGTGCCGTAGTAGCAGGGGTTCAGGAAGGGAGGCGCGGAGATCCGCATATGAACCTCCTTTGCTCCCGCGTCCCGCAGCAGCTTTACGATTCTGGCGGAGGTGGTGCCCCGGACAATGGAATCGTCAATGAGGACGACCCGCTTGCCCTTGACGGTGGAGGCCACGGGATTCAGTTTGATGCGTACCTTGTTCTCCCGGTTTTTCTGGCTGGGAGCGATAAAGGTTCTGCCGATGTATTTGTTTTTAATCATACCCACGCCGTAGGGAATGCCGGAGGCCTGGGCATAGCCGATGGCGGCATCGATGCCGGAGTCCGGCACGCCCACCACCACATCCGCCTCCACGGGATGCTCCAGGGCCAGGAACATACCGGCACGCCGCCGGGCGTTGTGGACGGAGCTGCCGTCCATGACGGAATCGGGTCTGGCGAAGTAGATATACTCAAATACGCACATGGTCCGCTCCTGCTGGCCACAGTGGGTGCGGATGGAACGGACGCCGTCCCGGTCGAACACCAGGATTTCTCCCGGCTCCACATCCCGAACAAAGGCGGCGCCTACGGCGTCCAGAGCGCAGCTCTCCGAGGCCACCACATAGGCCCCGTCGGCGGTCTGGCCGTAGCACAGGGGCCGGAAGCCCCGAGGGTCCCGCACTGCCAGCAGCTTGGTGGCGGACATGATCACCAGGGAGTAAGCACCCTGAATCCGGTCCATGGCTCTGTCCACGGCAGCCTCAATGGAAGGGGCGGACAGACGCTCCTTTGTGATGACATAGGAGATGACCTCCGTGTCGGAGGTGGTGTGGAAGATGGCGCCGGTCAGCTCCAGCTCCTGGCGGAGTTCAAAGGAGTTAACCAGGTTTCCGTTATGGGCCAGAGCCAGGGAACCCTTGCAGTGGTTTACCACAATGGGCTGGGCGTTGTTCCGGTCGGTGGCGCCGGTGGTGCCGTAACGCACATGGCCCACCGCCATGTGGCCCTGCCCCAGCCTGGACAGGGATTCCGGCGTAAACACATCCTCCACAAGGCCCATGTCCTTGTGGGAGGCAAAGACGCCGTCGTTGCACAGGGCAATGCCGCAGCTTTCCTGCCCCCGGTGCTGCAGGGCGAACAGGCCGTAATAGGTTGTGGCGGCTACATCCTGGCATTCCGTTGAATAAATGCCAAAGACGCCGCATTCCTCTCTGAGTTTTTGCATGGGAGACTCCTTTCGTGGAAACGGCTTATTCCTTGCCGTTCCAGCAGTAGGTACAGACATTCTCCGGGTCCAGACCGATGGCTTCCAGAATGCCATCCAGGGACTGATATTCCAGAGAAGAGAAGTGGAGCTTATCACAAATGGCCTGACGCATATTCTTGCCCCGCTGGGTGGTTTCGTCCATATACTCGTCCAGATGCTGCAGCCCCTCCTCGCCCTCCAGCTCCAGAATGGTGGCCCGGGCGATGAGCTCATTGGCGGAGTTGGAGCGGGAGAAGTTCAGATATTTGCAGGGATAGAGAATGGGAGGGCAGGCGGACCGGATATGGACCTCCTTGGCGCCATGCTCATAGAGGAAGTCCACGGTTTCCCGGAGCTGGGTGCCCCGGACGATGCTGTCGTCCACGAACAGCAGCTTCTTGTCCCGGATCAGTTCATGGACCGGAACCTGCTTCATCTTGGCCACCATATTCCGTTCCCCCTGGCTGGAGGGCATGAAGCTCCGGGGCCAGGTGGGGGTGTACTTGATGAAGGGGCGGGCAAAGGGGACGCCGCTGTTGTTGGCATAGCCGATGGCGTGGGGTGTGCCGGAATCCGGGACGCCGCCCACATAGTCCAGGTCCTGGGCAACGTGATTCTTTTTATCGTTTTCCGCCATGATCTGGCCGTTTTTGTAGCGCATGACCTCCACGTTCTTCCCCTCGTAGCAGGAGGTGGGGTAGCCATAATAGGACCAGAGGAAGGCGCAGATCTTCATTTTCTCCCGGGCGGGGGACAGAACCTTCACTTCCTCCGGCGAAATCTCCACGATCTCGCCGGGGCCCAGCTCCCGGACGTACTCATAGCCCAGCTTCATGCCGGCGAAGGACTCGAAGCTGACGCAATGCCCTTCGCCGTTTTTACCAATGACAATGGGCAGACGGCCCATCCGGTCTCTTGCGGCGATCAGGTGGCCGTCGTCCTTCAAAAGCAGGATGGAGGCGGTGCCCTCGATCATCTCCTGGGCAAATCGGATGCCCTCGGCGAAGGAGCTTTTTTGGTCGATCATGGCGGCAATCAGCTCGTTGGAGTTTATCCTTCCGCCGGTCATGGCTTCAAAATGGCCGCCGCTGAAGGAAAGGTACTGCTTGATTAACGTGTCGGCATTGTGGATGATGCCGATGGTGCAGATGGCGTAGGTGCCCAGGTTGGAGCGGATGAGAATGGGCTGGGGGTCCGTATCGCTGATACAGCCGATGGCGGCGCAGCCGGTCATATCGTCGGGCACACGCTCAAATTTTGTGCGGAAAGGCGCGTTCTCAATGTTGTGGATTTCCCGCTGCATACCGATCTCCGGATCGTAGGCCGCCATGCCGCCTCTGCGGGTGCCCAGATGGGAGTGGTAATCCGTTCCGAAAAATACGTCCAAAATGCAGCTCCTGCGGGATGTTGCCCCGAAAAAACCGCCCATAAACGTTGCCTCCTTTACTGTATTACAGATGCTCAGACTCGGTTGAACCGCTTTTCAATCTGCTCGTTTTTGTTGAGAACCGCCTGCCGGTCCGCGAGACGCCGGGCCCTCAGCCTTTCGGCCAGGGCGTCGTCGCTCAGGGCCAGAATCTGGGCGGACAACAAAGCGGCATTGGTACCTCCGTTGATGGCAACAGTGGCTACAGGGATACCGGAGGGCATCTGGACTGTTGACAGGAGGGCATCAATGCCGTCTAAATTCGTGGATTTACAGGGGATTCCGATAACAGGCAGTGTGGTATTGGCCGCGATAACGCCTGCCAAATGTGCCGCCATTCCGGCGGCGGCGATGATGACGCCGAAGCCCTGCTCCCGCGCGGTGCTGGCGAACAGGTGTGCTTCCTCCGGCGTTCTGTGGGCGGAGTACACATGGACCTCGAAGGGGATCTCCAGAGCGTCCAGGGTATCCATGGTCTTCTGGAGAACAGGCAGGTCGCTGTCGCTGCCCATAACAATTCCGACTTTTTTCATTGCTACCTCCTTAGAAACTAAAAAGGCACACTTACACCATTATGAAAAGGATGCAAGTGCGCCCAGACGGTCGGCAATCGACATCTCCTGCTCCCCGTGGTGCCCCACTAATCCGTCAGTTACAGGAGACGCTTATTTACGAAGGAATTATAACACACGGGAGCATCAGCGTCAATGCGCAGATAGACAGTTTCTGACGAATTCTTCCCAAAATCCATGGTAAAAATGCTGAACGCTGTGTGTTTATACAGAGAATCAGACGGAAATAGATGCTAAAATCACCAAAAACAGAGGAGACAACCGGTCCGGACGGTTGCAATGGAACGTGTTCTCTGGTATAATGCAGACAATGTGAAAAAGGGAGTGCGGATGCGATGGCGCGGTTTTTTGTTGCGAAGGAAGAACTTGGGGGGAACGTTATTTCTCTGACGGGGGAAAACGCCGCCCACGGAAGGGTGCTGCGGCTGAAATTGGGGGATCAGGTCTCAGCCTGTGACGGCGAGGGCCAGGAGTGCCTCTGCCGGGTTTGCCAGGTCAGCCAGAACGAAATCTCCCTGGAGGTTCTGGAGCGAGGGCCTTCCAAGGCGGAGGCGTCCGTTTTCGTATCCGTGTACATGGCCTTTCCCAAGGCGGACAAGCTGGAGCATGTGATTCAGAAGGCCACGGAGCTGGGAGCCTGTGAAATCGTGGCCTTCCCATCGGCCCGGTGCGTCTCCAGGCCGGACGAAAAAACCCTGGGCAAGAAGCTGGAGCGGTGGCGGAAAATCGCCGCTTCGGCGGCAGAGCAGTCCGGCAGGGGAATCATTCCCCGGGTGCGAACCCTGCCCAGCTATGAGGCGGCCGTGAAGGAGGCTGCCGGGGCGGATCTGCCGGTGTTGTTCTATGAAAACGAGTGTGCCTGTACCTTTGCCATGGCCATCTCCCGGCGGGGGGATTTCCGGACTGTCAGCCTCATGACCGGCCCCGAGGGGGGACTGGAGCCGTCCGAGGTGGAGAAAGCCGGGGACTGGGGCATGGAGATCTGCACCCTTGGCCGCCGGATTCTGCGGTGTGAAACGGCCCCCCTGTGCGCTCTGTCCGCCGTGATGTTCGCGGCAGGGGAATTCTGAGGGAAAACGGTTTTATAAAAAACGAAAAAAACCGTTGACAAGTGCGGGAAGAAGTGCTATTATATCACTCGTGACGGCGCCTCGGAGCCTGTGACTTTTACGGGCCTTTAGCTCAGTTGGTTAGAGCCTCCGGCTCATAACCGGATCGTCCCGGGTTCGAATCCCTGAAGGCCCACCACAAATTCAGCATTTGCTTGATGATAGATTGAGATAGGGGTATAGCTCAATTGGTAGAGCGGCGGTCTCCAAAACCGTAGGCTCAGGGTTCAAGTCCTTGTGCCCCTGCCACAATCGGAAACGCCCACTTTGGGTGGGCGTTTCCCCTTGTCCTTAAAAGGTCGAGAAAAGAATTTTTTCAGGTCCTAAAAAAAGTTCTTGACAAATTCGGGAAGATGAGATATACTCAACAAGCTGTCTGACACGCTGCTATAGCTCAGCAGGTAGAGCGCATCCTTGGTAAGGATGAGGTCGCCAGTTCGAATCTGGCTAGCAGCTCCACTAAGGCTCCAACGCTGCATGCGTTGGAGCTTTTTGTCACATAAACAGTGTGATGCTTTGGTGGCTCTTGTGGCCGGCTTTTATTTTTTACTTCTGGAGGCGCAACCCTATGCTCGATGCCGTGCTGGACGCACTTTTAGACACTGCCAAGCTGCTGCCCATCCTTTTCCTGACCTATCTTCTGATGGAATATCTGGAGCATCACAGCGCGGGAAAGCTGAACGGGGTTCTCCGTTCCTCCCGACGTGCCGGCCCTGCCCTGGGTGCGGTCCTGGGCCTGATTCCCCAGTGCGGCCTGTCCGGTGCCGCGGCCAGCCTGTACGCCGGCGGCGCCGTGACCATGGGCACGCTGGTAGCCGTGTTCCTCGCCACCTCCGATGAAATGCTCCCCATCCTGATCTCCGCCCAGGTGCCCGCACGGAAGCTGCTGCTGATTCTGGGCTTGAAGCTGGCCTGCGGAATGCTGGTGGGGTTTCTGGTGGATTTGGTCCGCAGTCGGAAGCGTCCTGAGCATCAGCGTGACATCCACGATTTCTGCGAGAGGGAACAGTGCTCCTGTGAGGGCGGCATTTTCCGCTCCGCGCTGCGGCATACCGTCCGGATCATTCTGCTGATCCTGGTGGTTTTAATTCTTTTGAATGTGCTGTTTTTGTATCTGCCGGCCCAGAGCATCGCCAAATTCGGCAGCATTCCGGTGCTGAGTGAGGCCCTGATGGCCATTGTGGGCCTGCTTCCCAATTGTGCCGCTTCCGTGATGATTACGGATCTGTATGTGGAGGGCGTCATCGGTCTGGGAGCTATGCTGTCCGGCCTCCTGGTCAACGCCGGCGTTGGCCTGCTGGTGCTGTTCCGGGTCAACAAAAACCGGAGGGAGAATCTGACCGTGGTGGGAATCCTGCTGCTCTCCGGCATTCTCCTGGGTACGGCTCTGGGATTTCTGACCGGGGGGCTGTTGTAACTGCCTGAATTATTAAGGAAATATGAAGTTTCCCGGCTTTTTCAATGTTTCGGTTGCTTTTTTGTAAATGTTCTGCTATACTTGCCCCAACTGTGTCGCCTGTAACCGGATTTGCGAATTTCGCATATCATGGAATATGATAATTCTCTGACAGCAGTCTGCCGGGTCATGCTGCTGTTTCTGGAGGCTATTTATGGAAAATGCTGTCTTCGCGTTTCAGATTGATGGAACGCCTGTTGAATGTGAGATCTTTGGCCACGGCCATATTAACCTGACCTTTCGTATCCGCACGGATACCGGCGCGGAGTATGTCCTGCAGCAGATCAATACCTATGTGTTCAAGGACCCCGTCCGCCTGATGGACAACGTAGGCTCCGTTACCGCTTACCTGAGCCGGCGTGTCTCCGATCCCCGAGAGGCCCTGCATTTCCTGCCCACCAAGGACGGGAAGCTCTACCATGTGGACGAAAAAGGCCAGTATTGGAGAATGTATGATTTTGTGGGCGGCTTCTGCCTGGACGCGCCGGAGTCCGACCAGGACTTTTATCAGAGTGCCCTGGCCTTCGGCCGGTTCCAGGAAATGCTCTCCGATTTTCCTGCCGAGACGCTCTATGAGACCATCCCTGAATTCCATAACACCGTCTACCGCTATGGCACCTTCCGGGACACCATCGCCGCCGACCGCTGCGGACGGGTGGCGGATGTGCGGAAGGACATAGATTTCATCCTGTCCCGGGAGGCCGACGGAAGCATTTTGCAGAATATGCGGGAATCCGGCCAGCTTCCCCTGCGGGTGACCCACAACGATACCAAGCTGAACAACGTGCTTCTGGATAAGAAGACCCGTAAGTCCCTGTGTGTGCTGGACCTGGATACGGTTATGCCCGGCCTGTCTCTGTACGACTATGGCGACTCCATCCGCTTCGGTGCCGCAACCGCCGCCGAGGATGAGCCGGACACGGAGAAGATGGGTCTGGATCTGCACCTCTTTGAAATCTACACCAAGGGCTATATGGAGGCCTGCCCCTCTCTGACCCAGGCGGAGATCGAGATGATGCCCGTAGGCGCCAAGGTGCTGACGCTGGAGCTTGCCATGCGGTTCCTGACGGATTACTTAGACGGCGACCGCTATTTTAAGACCGCCTATCCCACCCACAACCTGGTGCGCGCCCGCTCTCAGATGAAGCTGGTGGCGGACATGGAAGCAAAGTGGGATGAGATGAACCGGATTGTGGCAAAGGTGGCCGGGGAAGTTCGTTGACCCCCGGTACAAAAAGTTGAAAGAACAGGGCGTGTTTCATGCCTGCTGCGTCACGCCGCTTTTGCGGCGTGACGGTTTTTGTGAGGGAATTATGCTGAGAAACTATATTGGGAATAGGAAGTTCTATGCCACCGTCATGGCGGTGGCCCTGCCCATTATGATCCAGAATGCCATCACCAACTTTGTGGGTATGCTGGACAATATTATGGTGGGGCAGGTGGGCAATGCCCAGATGAGCGGCGTCGCCATTGTGAACCAACTGCTGTTTGTTTTTAACCTGTGTGTCTTTGGAGCCGTCTCCGGCGCCGGTATTTTTACGGCTCAGTTTGCCGGCTCCCGGGATCACCAGGGCATCCGCTATACATTCCGCTTCAAGATTTTGATCTGCCTTCTGCTGACCGCTCTGGGAAGTGCCGTGCTTCTCCTGGGCGGAGAGCCTCTCATCCGCCTCTACCTGAAGGGCGAGGGCTCCGCCGCGGACGCTGAGCTTTTCCTCCGGTACGGCAAGGACTATCTGCTCATTATGCTGGCGGGACTGCTGCCCTTCGCCCTGACCAACGCCTATGCCGGTACGCTGAGAGAATCGGGCCAGACCATGGTTCCCATGGTGGCCGGTATCAGCGCCGTGGGCGTGAACCTGGTGCTGAACTACATTCTGATTTTCGGCCATCTGGGCCTGCCGGCCATGGGCGTGCGGGGCGCGGCTCTGGCTACGGTGATCTCCCGCTATGTGGAGCTGACCGTTGTGGCGGTGTGGACCCATACCCATGGGCAGCAGCATCCCTTCATCCACGGAGCCTACCGCTCCTTCCGGATTCCCGCCGACCTGACCCGTAAGATCATTGTGAAAGGTATGCCCCTTCTGGTGAACGAGGCCCTCTGGGCCAGCGGTATGGCGATTCTGAACCAGTGCTATTCCGTCCGGAGTTTGGATGTGGTGTCCGCCGTCAATATTTCCAGCACCATCTGGAACGTGTTCAGCGTCTCCTTCCTGGCCATGGGCAACGCCGTGGGCATTATTATGGGCCAGAAGCTGGGAGCGGGGGAATCCCGGGAGGAAGTGATTTCCACGGACCGGAAGCTCATCGCCTTCTCCGTGATGTTCTGCATCGGCTTCGGCGCATGCCTGGCGGCACTGTCCAATGTGTTCCCTCTGATTTATAAGACCACCGACTCCATCCGTTCCCTGGCAGGCAGCTTTATCCGCATCGGCGCTTTGTTCATGCCCTTCTGCGCCTACACCAACGCTGCCTACTTTACCCTCCGTTCCGGGGGGAAAACCCTGGTGACGTTCCTCTTTGACAGCTGCTTTGTCTGGACGGTCTGCATTCCCCTGGCCTGGTGCCTCAGCCATTATACGGCCCTTCCCATTATTCCGCTGTATTTTGTCTGCCAGGCCACGGAGGTTCTCAAGTGCTTCCTGGGCAGCTATATGCTGAAAAAGGGTACATGGATTCAGAATATGGTCCAGTCCTGATTTTAGAAAACAGAAAGGATGGGTGATTGCTGTGCCGGAGTTTCTTCCGATTTCCAAGGCGGATATGAAAAAGCGGGGCTGGGAGCAGTGCGATTTCGTCTATGTCATAGGGGACGCCTACGTTGACCACCCTTCCTTTGGACATGCCATCATCAGTCGCGTGCTGGAGGCGGCGGGCTACAAGGTGGGCATCCTGTCCCAGCCCGATTGGAAAGATCCCAAATCCATTTCCGCCCTGGGCAAGCCCCGGCTGGGCTTCCTTGTAACCGGCGGCAATATGGATTCCATGGTGAATCACTATACGGTGTCCCACCACCGGCGAAAGACCGATGCCTTTACCCCCGGCGGCGTCATGGGTAAACGCCCGGACCGGGCCACCATCGTGTACTGCAATCTGATCCGCCAGACCTACCGGGATGTACCCATCATCATAGGCGGTGTGGAGGCTAGCCTGCGGCGGCTTGCCCACTATGATTACTGGTCCGATAAGATGCGCCGCTCCCTTTTGCTGGATGCCCAGGCGGATCTGCTGCTCTACGGTATGGGAGAGCGGAGCATCCGGGAGGTGGCCGACGGCCTCAACAGCGGCCTCCATATTTCGGATATCACCTATGTGGACGGCACTGTCTACCGGGCGAAAGCCGTAGATGACAGTCTGCCCACCGTAGTTCTGCCGGACTACCGGGAGCTGCAGGAAAACCCCAGACGGTACGCCGAGAGCTTTCAGATTCAGTACCGCAATACGGACCCCTTCACCGCCAAGCGTCTGGCCGAACCCTATGGCTCGGGGGAATATGTGATCCAGAACCCGCCCCAGAAGCCCCTGTCCCAACAGGAGATGGACGGGGTCTACGACTTGCCCTACTGCCGGAATTACCATCCCAGCTACGAAAAAGCGGGGGGTGTCCCCGCCATTGAGGAGGTCCGGTTCAGTCTGGTCTCCAACCGGGGCTGCTTTGGCGCCTGCTCCTTCTGCGCCCTGACCTTTCATCAGGGCAGGATTATTCAGACCAGAAGCCACGATTCCATTCTGGCGGAGGCGGAGCGGATGACCCATGACCCAAATTTCAAGGGCTACATCCACGATGTTGGCGGCCCCACAGCGGATTTCCGCGCCCCCGCCTGTGAAAAACAACTGACCAAGGGAGTCTGCCCCAACCGGCAGTGCCTGTTCCCCACCCCCTGCAAGAATATGCGGGCGGATCATTCGGACTATCTGGCGTTACTTCGGAAGCTGCGAAAGCTGCCCGGGGTCCGAAAGGTGTTCATCCGCAGCGGTATCCGCTTTGACTATGTGCTGGCGGACCCCAAGGATACCTTCCTGCGGGAGCTGATTCAGTACCACGTTTCGGGACAATTGAAGGTGGCCCCGGAGCATGTGTCCGACACGGTGCTTTCCAAAATGGGCAAGCCGGGCAACGAGGTGTACCGCCGGTTTGCGGAGAAATACTTTGCCCTGAACCGGCAGTATCATCTGAAGCAGTACCTGGTTCCCTACCTCATGTCTTCCCATCCCGGTTCCACCCTGAAGGAGGCTGTGGAGCTGGCGGAATATGTGCGGGACATGGGCTACATGCCGGAGCAGGTTCAGGACTTTTACCCCACGCCTTCCACCATCTCCACGGTGATGTATTATACCGGCCTGGACCCCAGAACTATGGAGCCGGTCTATGTTCCCAGAGGACAGCGGGAGAAAGCCATGCAGCGGGCCCTGATTCAATACAGGGACCCCAAAAACTACAAGCTGGTCTACGATGCCCTGCTTCTGGCAGGGCGGGAGGACCTGATCGGCAGCGGAAAGCACTGCCTCATCCACGCCCCCCGGGGAAAGACCCCCCAGACCCGCCAGCCTGTCCCCCCAAAAAAGAAAGGCCCCAAAGAAAGATAACATTCAGGCCTTGAAAAACCTGCCTGCCCGTAGGGGAGCCTACGGACAGGCATCGCTTTTTGCGGCGTCCATCTTCGCATAGGAGCCGGTGGCCAGGCATATAGTGTTCCATACAACTGAGATTGAGGTGTGGCTATGGAACATACGGCAAACCAAATTGTGCTGCGGGGGTATCTGGACCAACTGCCCCGGTTTTCCCATGAGAACCACGGAAAGAGATTTTACGGCTTTTCCCTGGAGGTGCCCCGGCTGTCCGGCGCGGTGGACCTGCTGCCGGTCATTGCCCGGGACACGGTTTTGAATCAGATGGATCTGTCTGGTGGGGAGATGATCGTCCTGCGGGGGCAGGTGCGTTCCTTCCGGAACCCGGAGCCATCCGGTCAGCGGCTGCGCATCTATGCCTTTGCCGAGGAGCTACGGACGGAGGACGGGGAGCCCTGCAACGAGGTGAACCTGTGCGGGATGATTGGCACAAGGCCGGTCTTTCGCAGAACCCCCCTGGGCCGGGAAATCTGCGATGTGATGCTGGTGACGCCCCGGCCCTATGGCCGCGCGGACCGGCTGCCCTGTATTTTCTGGGGACGGACCGGTATGGAGATTGCCCAGGGGGAAGTGGGGAACCAGGTGACGCTGACAGGCAGGCTCCAGAGCCGGGGCTATAAGAAAATGACGGAAAACGGCGTGGAGGAACGGACCGCCTACGAAATCTCCGCCCTCACCGCTCAGCTACAGAAGCCCCAGCAGCAGGTGGAGGACCGTACATAGGAGGATGCCCCAGAGGGTGGGAAGCAGGAAGGCTGCCGCAGTCCAGCGGAGCGTTCCTGTTTCTTTGTATATGGTGAGGAGCGTGGTGCCGCAGGGCCAGTGGAACACCGTAAACACCATGGTACACAGAACCGTCTCCATGGTCCAGCCGCTGGCGGTCAGCAACGCTTCCGTCTCCGCAGTCCCCATACCACCGCTGAGGGTGGAGACGCCGGTGAGGGTCATGATTAAAACCGGGAAAAACAGCTCGTTTGCCGGAAAAGACAGGAGAAAGCCAAGAAGAATGGGACCGGTCAGGCCCATTATCCCGGCTGGTCCCTCCAGCACCCGGGCGCAGTGGGCCAGAAGACTGATGCCGTCCCACTGCGCATGAACACCGCACCACAGAAGAATCCCGGCAGGCGCGGAGACGGCTGCGGCTCTTCCCAGTACGAAAATGGTCCTGTCCAGTATGGAGCGCAGGACGATCTGCCCCACTCTGGGCCGCCGGAAGGGGGGCATCTCCAGTACCATGGTGCTGGACTGACCCTTGAGAATGGTTTTGCTTAAGAGCCGGGAGGAGAGCATGGTAAGCAGTACTCCCAAAATCACGAAGCCTGTCACAAAAAGCGCTGCTGTGAAGCTCCCAGACAGACCCCCCAGAAACAGAACGGAAAGCAGAATCAGGCTGGGAAACCGACCGTTGCAGGGGAGCAGCGCGTTGGTGAGGATGGCGATGAGCCGTTCCCGGGGCGAGTCGATGATTCGGCAGCCGGTGACGCCTGCGGCGTTGCAGCCCAGCCCCATGCACATGGTCAGTGCCTGCTTCCCACAGCCACCGCAGGCAGCCATGGGCCGGTCCAGGAGGAAGGCCGCTCTGGGAAGGTAGCCCACATCCTCCAGAAGGGTGAACAGGGGAAAGAAAATGGCCATGGGCGGCAGCATGACGGATACCACTCTGGCAACCGTGGCATAGACGCCGTCCAGGAGAAGACCTGAAAGTGTGACGGGAACGCCCCAGCCGGAAAACAGGGATGCCAGCCGGTTGCCCAGCCAGTCAAAGAAACGCTGCAACAGCTCCGAGGGGTAATTGGCCCCCGCGATGGTGATCCAGACGATTAAAAGCAGCAATAAAATCATGGCCGCCATGCCGGTGACCCGGCTGGTCAGAAGACGGTCCCAGCGCAGTTGCCGGGCGGTGTAGGCGCTTTTCTCCCGGCTGACGCAGAGGCCGGACAGCTCCTCGGCCCGGGCAATCAAATCGGCGGAGGATAGTTCACCTCCGGAGACTGGAGGCGCACAGACATACTCGCCTGTCACCACCTTCTGAACCGCCTCCATGAGCCGGTCAAGCCCGCAGCCACTGTCCGCTGCTGTGGCAACCACCGGAATTTTCAGCCGTTTTTCCAGGGCGGCGGTGTTGACATGAATGGCGCTTTTTTCCGCCTCGTCGATGAGGTTGACGCACAGAACCGCCCTTTGCTCCAGGGCCAGTACCTGCTGGGCCAGAATCAGGTTCCGCTCCAGAGCAGTGGCGTCGCAGACGATGACCACGCAGTCGGCATCCCCGGAATCCAGGAAGGATCGGGCGATCTCCTCCTCCGGGGAACGGCTTCGCAGAGAATAAGTACCGGGCAAATCCACCAGGGTAAACCTCTGACCGTTCCAGCGGCAGACGCCCTGGGCCAGGGCTACGGTCTTCCCTGGCCAGTTGCCGGTGTGCTGGTTCATACCGGTTAAGTGATTGAACAGGGTGCTTTTTCCCACGTTGGGGTTCCCTGCCAGGGCAATCACCGGACCCATGGTTTTGTTCTTCATGACGACTCCTCCACGCAGCAGAGAATGCCCCTGGCATCTGACTGGCGGAGTGCCACCACCGCGCCCCGGAATTCGTAGGCTGCAGGGGAGCCGCCGGGTGCCACCAGACGGCAGCAAACCTTTGTTCCCTCCACAAGCCCCAGGTCAGCCAGACGCTGATGCAGGGAATCCTCCGTCTGAACCTGACGGACCGTGGCTGCCTGCCGGGGATGAAGCTGATCCAATGTGATAATGCCTGTCATGGGCGTACCTCCTTTAATTGTTGTGAGGCAGACGCCCCTGTTTTAATATATACACCGGCAGATAAAATGTGACACAATGACAGGCAGTTCGGATGTGGTCAGGTGTTTGGTTGCAAAAAAGCCGATGAGATCGTTCCCATCGGCTGATTGCGGTTATTGGATTTTTGGGTTATCTTTCAAATTTCTGCTTTTACTCTTTTGGGAGTACAGCCTTTATATATGCTTTTACACCACTATATACTTCCTCGAATGATGGTTTATTTACACCACCGGCGAAACGGAACTTTTCATAGGAATGCTTCAATTCTTCGGTTCTGTGGATAAAACCCCGAAAGTTATCCAAAGCTCTTTCACTGTTCCTTAGTGTTTGCATAACATCTGCGGTGTTAGATGCAAAAACTTTTGAAAGATAGTACAGATCAACGACATCCTTAATTCTGCGGAATACCTTGTCGGTAGAAATTGCAGCAACCTTATCGGCTATCATCTGTGACAGGGATACGCCGCAAAAGCGGAGACCTTCTACCTCATAGATTTTTGTGGGTGGAACAGGTCTGTTTACATCCACATCCATGGTAAAAAGTGTTTCTCCGGTGGAATGATCCGCCAGTTCAAAACCGGCAGAGCGTTTTTCACCGTACATTCTGTATATGCTTACTTTAAGGTCGATACCGCACCTGTCAATGGCTTTTTGCAAGGATTCTACCATTTGCTCAGCAGACGGCGGCGTGTCAGAATTCCAGTTGGCGTCAATATCAACGGTATGGCGTGTATCATCGGAGTATCCGGCTTCAAGCAGGCAGGCTTTCAAAACCATAGAGCCCTTGAAGCTGATGGGAATACCGCTGTCATATACAGCCTTCATTACTTCATACATCAGTTTTTCTTCTGCTGTAATATTCATATAAAATCACCGTTTAATTTCCAAAATAATCTATTGCTTCACTTGCCAATTGTTCAAATCGTTCCTGATATTCGGGGACTATAAAAATACCCTCAAAGCTATCCCCGTTGGAATAATAGTATCGGCTGACCGCTTCGGTTATACCCTGCATATCCAGAATAGACTCGTTGGAAAAGGCATCATATATGGTCCTGTTAAAGTCGGTATATAATAACCCATTTCTGTTCTTAACATTGTAAGGACTAATCTGATTACCAAGCACGACCACACCGTTGAACTTCGTAAGGGAGTCATCCCCGTAAACCCACACAAGGAACTCGTCGCTTCGTCCGCCGAAGCTGCCCTGACACATAAGTGCTTGATCCAATGCAAAAACAACGGACTTACCGATGCAATCACGAACCGCCCTAAGCCATGAGAGCGCACCGATATAGTCGCTCCGTTTCGGAAGATCTCTCTTTTGCGGATCGTACTTTGGCAGTGTGATGGTCTTGCGATTGACCAAATCTTCCTTTATGCGACGCTCTAACAAATCCATGATATATTCCGGCGGCTTGCGCAAACCTGTTTCCCAATTCTGAACGGTGCGAAAGGGAATATGATACCGCAAGGCAAATTCGCTTTGGGTATCGCCCAGTTGTGTTCGCATTTCACGAAGATTCATATCTATCACCTCGGTAATATTATACACTCAATAGGTGCATCAGTCAATGATTTTTCCGAAAGCTTCATGAAATATTCGTTTTTCGCACAATGTGGTATTAGGGGTGTCCACATCACCTCAAAAGATATTTTAAGGGAAATACCCTTAAAACACAACAGGGAAATAGCCGGTATCGTATGATTTTTTGGGTGATGAATATGTACGAGCTGCGTATGCGGGACTTGCGGGAGGATCGGGATCTGACCCAGAAGGAGTTGGCGGCCTATTTGCAGGTGCATCAGACCACCTATTCCGACTATGAACTGGGCCGTCTCAACGTGCCGGTGGCGGTGCTGCACAAGCTGGCGGATTTTTACGGCGTCAGTGTGGACTACATTTTGGGCAGAACGTAACAAAAGGAGCCTTACCCTACAAAGTGACGGCAGCAACAAAACAACCCGGACAGCATTCCAAAAACGGATCCTGTCCGGGTTGTTTTGCTGCATATCAGCTTTTTTGAAGGTTGCTCTGGGTGCGATAGAGGTCGGCGTACAGACCGCCTTTCTTCAGAAGCTGGTCGTGGGTTCCTTCCTCGCGGATGACGCCGTCGGCGATGGACACGATTCTGGAGGCTGCCCGGATGGTGGAAAGCCGGTGGGCAATAATCAGGGTGGTTCTGCCTACGGAAAGGCTGTCGAAGGCCCGCTGAATCTTGGCTTCCGTCACGGAGTCCAGGGCGGAGGTAGCCTCGTCCAGAATCAGGATAGGCGGGTTTTTCAGGAAAATCCGGGCAATGGAGATTCTCTGTTTCTGACCGCCGGACAGAAGGGCGCCTCGTTCGCCTACATAGGTGTCAAAGCCGTCAGGCATGGCCATAATATCCTCATAAATCTCCGCCTTTTTTGCGGCGGCCACGATTTCCGCCTCGGTAGCGTCCGGCTTGCCGTAGCGGATGTTTTCGTAGATGGTGTCGGCAAACAGGAACACATCCTGCTGCACAATGCCGATGTTCCGGTGGATGGACTTTTGGGTGGCCTTGCGCACATCCACGCCGTCAATGCAGATGCTGCCGTCGGAAACATCGTAGAATCTGGGAATGAGTTGGCACAGGGTACTTTTGCCGCCGCCGGAGGGACCTACGATCGCCACGGTCTCGCCGGGTGCCACATGGAGGTCCACATGATGCAGAACGGCCAGGTCGGCGGTATAGGCGAAGGAGACGTTGTTCACATCAATGCGGCCCTTCACATCCTGCAGGGTCACGGCATCCGGAGCGTCCTGCTGGCTGGGCTCCGTAGCCATGATATCCCGGAACCGTCCCAAACCCGCAAATCCGCTGGCAAAAAGCTCGGAGAAGTTGGCCAGCTTCCGGATGGGGTTGATAAAGGTGCTGATATACAGGGAGAAGGTCAGCAGATCCGCTAGGTTCATGTGACCTTGCATAATCAGCCAGCCGCCAAAGGCAATGACCACCACCTGCAAAATGCACATGAAAAACTCCATGGTGGAGTTGAAGCGGGCCATGGCCTTGTGAAACTGCCGCTTGGAGGTGCGGTATTTTCCGTTGGCGTGGCAGAAACGGCTGTTTTCCCACTCCTCGTTGGCAAAGGCCTTGGCGGTGCGGATGCCGGAGAGGGAGGACTCAATCTCATTGTTGATGTTGCCGATGTTTTGCTTCACGGACTTGGAGGCGGTGGACATCCGGCGGCGCTGGGTCATGACAACGATGGCGAAAATGGGGATCAGCAGGGCAACCACCAGTGCCAGCCTCCATTCCACGGTGAACATGACGATCAGGGCGCCGATGATGGTGACGCAGGAAATGATGGTGTCCTCGGGACCGTGGTGTGCCAGCTCCGTCACGTCGAACAGGTCGGAGGTGAGACGGCTCATGAGCTGGCCGGTTCGGTTTTCGTCATAAAAGTCGAAGCCCAGCTCCTGCATATGGGTAAACAGGTCTCTGCGAATATCGGCCTCCACCCGGATGCCGAAGGTGTGGCCCCAGTAACAGATGATGTAGTTGAGGGCGCTGCGAAGCACATAGGCCAGAACCACGATGGACATGACCAGGAAGAAGGTGGCATAGGCCTGATTGGGCAGCCATTCATTCATTGCGGTTCTGGACACCAGGGGAAATGCCAGATCTATGGCGGCCACGGTCAGCGCGCAAAGCATATCCACCAGGAACAGCTTTTTGTGGGGCCCAAAATAGGAAAGGAAAATCCGCAGGGGGCGTTTGGTTTGATAATCCTTTGTGGTCATGGATACACCACTCCCTTATGATATATTTTGTGGTTATTATACCAATTTTTCGCAAGAGATGCAAGGGGTTTGCCTGGCATTGCAAAAGCGCGCCTTCTGTGGTAAAATAAAAAAGCAGCCAGGCTTCCGAAAGGCAGCAAAATGACCGTTTCCGGATTGAATAGCACCATCGATGTCATCCTGAGCGCAGCGAAGGATCTCGTTGGTGGCACGTTCCTGCTGGAGATCCTTCGCTGCGCTCAGGATGACATGGGGGTGTGGTTGAATGCGGCTATTGTATATGGACCGGCAGGTTGTGGTGTGCGTCAAGCCGGTGGGCGTGTCCTCGGAGGACTGCCCCGGGGGAATGCCGGAGCTTCTGCGCAGGGTTTGCGGCGGGGAGATTTATACCCTCCACCGGCTGGACCTGAATGTGGGCGGCGTGATGGTGTACGCCAGAACCAGGGCATCGGCGTCGATTTTGTCCCAGGCCATTCAGAACGGAGATTTGCGGAAGGCGTATCTGGCGGTGGTCCATGGCTGCCCATCGCCTTCCGAGGGCATTTTGGAGGACCTGCTGTGGAAGGACAGCGGGAAAAATAAGGTGTTTGTGGTGA
This sequence comes from Faecousia sp., assembly GCA_051867275.1. Lineage (GTDB taxonomy): Bacteria > Bacillota > Clostridia > Oscillospirales > Oscillospiraceae > Faecousia. The sequence continues at coordinate 8,518 of JBJDYK010000088.1, read as the reverse complement.
AGCGGCAGCGCAAGGGGGTAAAACCGGCAAGGCTTGCCTATGAGGTTCTGGAGGCAGGGGAGCACTCTTTGGTGAAGATTCGGCTGTTTACCGGCAGGAGCCACCAGATTCGGGTCCAGTTTGCCAGCCGGGGGTGGCCTCTGCTGGGGGATCACAAGTATGGCAGCCGGGACAGGGAAACGGCCCCGGCCCTCTGGTCGTATCAGCTCACATTTCCCCATCCAGAAAGTCATAAAACCATGGAGTTTTCCGCCCTGCCCACCGGGGAGGTATGGGAAAGCTTCCATATGAAAGGAAAGGAAAAATGAATTTCAATCTTTACCGTCGGTGGAATGATATTCCAGCCGAAGCAGCCCGGGTATTTGCGGAAATTCTGACGGAGGCTTTTCCGGAGGATGAGCGCAGGGAGCTGGGAGAGGTACAGGCCCTTGTGGACAGCAGCCCCCTGGAGCTGCTGATGGCGGAGGAAGCGGGGCACACCCTGGGAATCCTGATGCTGTGGGATCTGCCGGAGTTCCTGTTTCTGGAGAATTTCGCCGTGCGCCCCGCCTGCAGAGGGCGAGGGCTGGGAAAAGAGATGCTGGATTTCACCCGGAGCCACTGGGATAAGCCAGCCATTTTGGAGGTGGAGATGCCTGAGACGGAAATATGCAAACGCCGGATCGGGTTTTACAGTCGCAACGGCTTCGTGCTGAATTCCCAGCCCTACGAGATGCCCTGCCTCCACGGGGACGGACCCTCTGTGCCCCTGATGTTGATGTCAAGACCCGAACCACTGTCTGACCGGGAGGCGCTGAATATTACAAGGACGCTTTATGAGCAGGTTTATCGGGGCAAAAAGCAGCCGGATCTTGAAAAAATCTGGAAAAACAGATAAAAAAGTTCTTGCTATTTCCGGCCATATATGCTAGAATGAGTCGGTCTGATAAACAGGTGGGTCCTCTGCCGCGCCGGAAAGAGCCGGGTGTCACGCTGGCATGAACGCCTAAATTAAAGGAGGACATTTAAAATGGATTTGATGAAGGCACTGACAAGCCAATACATGAAGCCTGAGCTGCCCGAGATGCGGGTTGGCGACACCGTTCGCGTGCATCAGAAGATCACCGAAGGTACCCGTGAGAGAATTCAGATTTTCGAGGGCACCATCATCGCCCGCAAGCACGGCGGTATCGGCGAGACCATCACCGTTCGCCGCGTCTCCTATGGCGTTGGCTGCGAGAAGGTCTTCCCCGTTCACGGCCCCCGCGTTGTGAAGGTTGAGACTGTCCGTCACGGTAAGGTTCGCCGCGCCAAGCTGTACTACCTCCGGGATCGTCTCGGCAAGGCTGCCAAGATCAAGGAGAGAGTGTAATTCATTGCCTCAAAAATGGACGCGCCAAATCCGGCGCGTCCATTTTCTTTGGGGAAATTGGAAAAAGAATGAATGATTGTAACACAAAATTTTCAAAAAAAGAAGCACCCCCTCTTTTTTTATGACGCATTTTTGTGTATAATGGATACCGACAGACTATAGGAAAAGGGTGGTTATGATGGAAAAGGAATTCCGCGATTCTGAGCAGGGGCAGGAGGCATCCTCCCGGGAGCCCCGGCAGGAAGAGAAGATTCCGGTTGGAGAACAGTGTTATACGCTGCTTCACGACATTGTATATATTTTGGCCTTTGTGACATTGCTGTTCGTATTTGTTGTGCGGATCGTGTCGGTGAAGGGCCCATCCATGTATCCGACTCTGGTCAATACGGACTATGTGGGCCTTCTCAGCAATGTCTTCTATGATGAGGACGACATTCAAAACGGGGACGTGGTGGTGGCCCTGGCTCCCGGGTTCGACGATGAGCCCATTGTGAAGCGTGTCATCGCCACGGCAGGCCAGACCGTGGATATCGACTTCAACGCGGGCGTAGTCTATGTGGACGGCGTAGCTTTGGAGGAGGACTACATCAACGAGCCCACCCACCGGCAGTTTTACTCGGAAGGCGTCACCTTCCCCCTGACGGTGGACCCCGGCCATGTGTTCCTGATGGGCGATAACCGGAACCATTCTTCGGACAGCCGCCTTGCCAGCATCGGCCAGGTGGATACCCGGTATATTCTGGGCAAGGTGATCTTTTTGATGCTGCCCGGCTACGATGAGCAAACGAACCAGCGGGACTTCGGACGCATCGGTGGGATTGATTGAGGTGGAGCCTGTGGATGATTTGAATATTCAGTGGTATCCCGGCCACATGACCAAAACCCGCCGCCAGATGGAGCAGGATCTGAAGCTGGTGGACGCGGTGTGCGAGATTCTGGACGCCCGGATTCCCGTTTCCAGTCGGAATCCGGATATCGCCGCCATCTGCGGCAATAAGCCCAGACTGGTGATTTTAAACCGGATGGATATGGCGGACCCCGGCGCAACCAAAATCTGGGCGGATTATTTCCGCAGTCAGGGACTGGCTGCCGTGGCAACCGACTGCAAAAGCCGGAAAGGCGTTTCCAATTTCGTGCCTGCCGTCCGGGGGCTTCTCCAGGAGAAAATCCGGCGAAACGAGGAGAAGGGACAGAACCGCCCCCTGAAAATCATGGTGGTGGGAATCCCCAATGTGGGAAAGTCCACGTTTATCAACCAGATTTCCGGCCGCAAGGGTGCCAAGGCGGAGAACCGGCCCGGTGTCACCCGGGGAAAGCAGTGGGTGACCGTGGACGAGAGCCTGCTGCTTCTGGATACGCCGGGCATCCTGTGGCCCAAATTTGAGGACAGAGAGGTGGGCATCCGGCTGGCCTATACCGGGGCTGTGAAGGATGACATTCTGGACACGGAGACCCTTGCCATGCACCTGATGCAGATGCTGTGGAGGCGTTATCCCCAGGCTTTGCGGGAGCGATATAAGCTGGGGGATCTGCCGGAGGACCTGCCTCCCCATGAGTTGCTGGAGGCAGCCGGACGGAAGCGGGGCTTCCTGCTGGCAAGGGGAGAAATTGATACGGAGCGGATGGCCCGGGTGCTGCTGGAGGAATACAGAAGCTGCAAGCTGGGCCGCTTTACGCTGGAGCTGCCGGAGGGAACGGAATGAGCCAGATAGATTTGTGGGCCTATGAGCGGGCCTGCCGGGAAGAGGGGCCGCGGGTCATCTGCGGCGTGGACGAAGCGGGGCGCGGCCCCCTTGCAGGGCCGGTGTGCGCGGCGGCGGTGATTCTTCCGCCGGAGCTGGATGTGGAGCAGACGCTGCCCGGCCTCAACGATTCCAAAAAGCTGTCGGATAAAAAGCGCCGGGAGCTGTTTGAGAAAATACGGAACTGCGCCGTGGCCTATGGCATTGCTTATGCCTCCCAGGAGGAGATTGACGAGATCAATATTTTGCAGGCCACGTTTCTGGCCATGGGCCGGGCCGTGGACAGTCTGGGTCTCAAGCCGGATGTGGCTCTGGTGGATGGAAACCGGGCACCGGAATTGGGTATCCCTGTGCAAACCATCGTGAAGGGTGACAGCCTCAGTGCCAGCATTGCCGCCGCCTCCATTCTGGCCAAGGTTTCCCGGGACGATCTGATGCTGCGCATGGCGGAGGAATACCCCCAGTACGGCTTTGAGATCCATAAGGGCTATGGCACCAAACGCCACTACGCAGCCCTTTCTCAGTTCGGCCCCTGTCCCATTCACCGCAGAACCTTTTTGAAGAAATTCTATGGGGAGAAATAACCTGACCGGTCCCTGGGGAGAAGGGCTGGCTGCGGAGTACTTACGAAAGAAACGCTATACGCTGCTGGCAGCCAACTACCGCTGCCGCCTGGGAGAAATTGATCTCATAGTCGAGAATCGAACGTACATCGTATTCGTGGAGGTGAAGCTGCGCAAGTCCGCAAGGTTCGCCTCCGCCATGGAGTTTGTAGACAGTAGAAAGCAGCAGCGGCTGAAGGCTACCGCCCTTTTGTGGCTCTCCGAACATCCCACGGAAAAGCAGCCCAGGTTTGACGTGGTGGAGATCTACGCGCCGGAGGGCCTGGCCACGGCAAAACCCGAAATTCACCATTGGGAGGATGCGTTTCAATGAATCTGCCTGTGTTTGATTTGCACTGTGATACCGCCACGGCCCTGCTCGACAGGGACTGTCGGCGGCATGAACGCCTGGTGCGGCGCCCCGGCCATGTGGATCTGGAGCGGGGCGGAAAGCTGACCGGCTATGTCCAGACCTTTGCCATTTTTACATCACCCGGCTTGGATGAATCGGGCCGGTTTTCGCCGGTACAGATTTTTGATGCCGCTTTGGATAATTTCAGGAAGGAGCTGGAGGAGAACCACCGGTTCATTCAACAGGCCCGAACCCCGGAGCAGGCGGAAAAAATCGTGAAAGAGGGAAAAATCGCAGCGGTTCTGTCCGTTGAGGGCACTGCCGGAATCGACTTTGACAGCGGTCGGCTGGAGGAGCTGGTGCGGCAGGGATTTGCCATGTCAACTCTGACCTGGAATGAGCAGAACCCTTTGGCCGGTTCTCATATAACCGGCGGCGGACTGACCGACCGGGGGCGGGACTATGTCCGCAAGGCCCAGCGGTATGGCATCGCCATCGACGTGAGCCACCTGAGCGACGAGGCGTTCTGGGACATTATGGATATAACGGAGAAGCCTGTTTCCGCCAGCCATTCCAATAGCCGCACCGTACATGGCGTGTCCCGCAATCTGACGGATGAGCAGTTTTTGGCCATCTGTCAGACAGGGGGCGTGGCGGGACTGAATCTGTTCGTCCCCTTCCTGGGGGAGGAACCGGTGACCCTGGACACGGTCTGCGACCATGTGCTGCACTGGCTGGACCTGGGCGGGGCGGAACACATTGCCCTGGGTGGGGATTTGGACGGCTGCGACCTGCTGCCTGCAGGCTTCCGGGGCGTGGATGATTACTCTGCCCTGGCTGACGCGCTGCTGGAGCGGGGCGTGCCGCGGCAAATTGTAGAGGACATTTTCTGGAACAATGCCATGAGGATGTGGAAAAAATGTTGTATGTAACAACGCTGGATTCCGCTGCTACCTATACGGCGCAGACTGCGCTGGAGCAGGAGCTTGCCCCGGACGGCGGCCTGTTCTGCCCCATGACCCTTCCCAAATATGGGAAAGCTGAATTGGAGGACCTGCTCCGCCGACCCTTTTGGGACTGTGCCGCCCGGATTCTAAACGGCTTTTTCCCGCTGCGCCTTACGGGGGAGGACCTGGTGTCCGAGGAGCTGCCGGTTCCGGAGTTTGCCTTTATCCGCCATAAGATCGCCGTGGCGGAGCTGTGGAACAGCAAGTCCGGCAGCTTTTCCGGCTGCATGGAGGCTCTGTGCGGGATTCTGGGTGCCAAGGCTGTTGGCACCGGCGGCTGGCCCGGGATCGCCATGGGGATTGCGGTGCTTTTTGGCCTGTATGGCAGTCTGTGCCGCGCCGGTTGGCTGAAGCCTGGGGAGCGGGTCAATGTAGCCATGGCCTCCGGGGAGTTTCGGATGCCCATGGCCGCCTGGTACGCGGTGCAAATGGGCCTGCCGCTGAAGACGGCGGTGTGTGTCTGCAATGAAAACGGACGCCCCTGGGAGCTTCTCCACAGGGGAGAGACCCGGCTGGACTCCAAGACCCAAAAGACAGCACTGCCTCTTTTGGATGTGGGCCTGCCCCGGAATCTGGAGCGTCTGGTGTCTCACCGCCTGGGCCCCCAGACGGCGCTGCAGTTCGCCGAAGCCCGGGAGCGGGGCGGCCTGTTCACCCTCAATCAGGTTCAGCAGGAGACCCTGCGGGAGGGCTTTGCCATCAGCGTGGTAGGCGCTGCCAGAGGAAAGAGCCTGATTCCCAGCATTTATCAGAATTCGGACTATCTTCTGAGCCCCTACACTGCCCTGGTGTACAGCGGCCTGATGGATTACCGCGCTTTGGGCGGGGAGGGAACCCCTGTGCTGCTGCTGGCGGAGGAGAGCCCCCTGCGCTGGGGGGAGGATGTGCTGGGAGCCCTGAAGCTGCCGGTGGAGAATCTGGTGAGCCAGATCGGCCAGTTGGAGAGCCAGGCGGCTGCCCGGCGGAAGGGGGACTAAATGGCGCTTTACGCGATTGGAGATTTGCATCTGTCCCTGGGGACGGAGAAGCCCATGGATGTGTTCGGGGGAGCCTGGACCGGCTATATGGAAAAGCTCCGCCAGGGACTGTCCGTGATTCAGCCCGGGGACACCACGGTGCTGCTGGGAGACCTGACCTGGGGCATGGATATGGCCGGCGCCCTGGAGGATTTTCGGTGGATCAGCCGCATCCCCGGCAGGAAAATCATCCTGAAGGGCAATCACGACTACTGGTGGACCACGGCAACGAAGTTTTATCGCTTCTGCCAGGAAAACCGGCTGGAAAATATGTATGTTCTGAACAACAACTGCTACTATTATAATGAGTATGCCATCTGCGGCACCCGGGGCTGGTTCTTTGAGGAGGAGCGCAGCGGCCAGCATGACGAGAAGGTGTTCCGCCGGGAGCTGATTCGCCTGGAGACCTCTCTGAGGCAGGCGGGCGACCGCATCAAGCTGTGCTTTCTCCATTATCCTCCCAGGTATCGGGGCTACGAATGTACCGAGATTCTGGAGCTTCTGAAGCGTTATGAGGTGCGGGCCTGCTACTACGGCCATCTGCATGGGGACAGTCACAAGCTGGCCATGGAGGGACTCTGGGACGGCGTGGAGTACCGCCTGGCAGCGGCGGATTACCTGAACTTCCGCCCAATCCAGATAATTTCTGAAGAAATACAAGAAAACAGTGGACAATCCCAAAATAATTTGATAGAATAGGACGGATACTTCCGTGAAAGGGATTTTTTCACGGGAGGCTATGTGATGAAATATATAATGGTTGCTCTGGGCTGCCAACATAGGAGGATAACAACAATATGAACGTAAAGAACATCGAAAAGGAAGGCTCCAAGGCCAAGATTGCCGTGGAGATCGAGAAGGAGCTCATGGAGAAGGGCGCCAATCAGGCTTACCTGAAGGCCCGCAAGAACATCCAGCTGCCCGGCTTCCGTAAGGGCAAGGCTCCCCGGAAGCTCATCGAGTCCATGTACGGCGCCCACGTTTTCTATGAAGACGGTCTGGAGGAGATCTTCCCCGAGGTGTATCAGTTTGCTGTGATTGACCAGGATGTGAAGGCCGTGGGCCGTCCCAGCCTGACCAAGCTGGACATTGCCGATGACGGTGTGACTACCCTCATCCTGGAGACCGACCTGTATCCTGAGGTTACTCTGGGCCAGTACAAGGGCCTGGAGGTGGAGAAGGTGGAGGCCACCGTTTCCGATGATGACGTGGAGGCCGAGCTGGACCGCATGGCCAAGAACGTTGCCGGTACCGAGACCGTGGACCGCCCCGCCGAGAACGGCGACACCGCCAACATCGACTTTGAGGGCTTTGACAATGGCGTCGCCTTCGAAGGCGGCAAGGGCGAGGGCTTCGACCTGGTGCTGGGCTCCGGTTCCTTCATCCCCGGCTTCGAGGAGCAGGTGGTCGGCATGTCCGCCGGTGAGGAGAAGGACATCAATGTGACCTTCCCCGCTGAGTACCATGCCAAGGAGCTGGCCGGTAAGCCTGTTGTGTTCCATGTGAAGGTGAACAAGGTCACTGTGGAGCTGATTCCCACCAAGGACGACGAGTTTGCCAAGGACGTCTCCGAGTTCGAGACCCTGGAGGAGCTGAAGGCCGACATCCGCGCCAAGACTCTGGAGGAGCGGAACAAGGCCGTCCAGAACGCCTTTGAGAATGCCGCCGTGGAGAAGGCTGCCGCCAACGCCACCATGGATATGCCCGAATCTCTCATTGAGGAAGAACTGGACCGCCAGATGAACAACTTCGCCTATCAGCTCCAGGCCAGCGGTATGTCCATGGAGCAGTACGCCAAGATGATGGGCGGCGACCGGAACACCATGCGCAGAGCCCTGCGTCCCGCCGCTGAGAAGCAGGCAAAGGTGGACGTGGTTCTGGGCGAGATCATCAAGGCCGAGAACCTGGAGGTTTCCGACGAGGAAGTGGAGGCCGAGTACAAGACCCTGGCCGATACCTACAAGATGGAGCTGGATCAGGTCAAGGCCGCCGTTGACCCTGAGAACATGAAGCAGGACCTGCTGACCCGGAAGGCTCTGCGGCTCATTGCCGACTCTGCCGTTGCCGTGGCCCCCAAGGCCGCTGAGGAGACCAAGACCGAGGAATAATATTTCCTTTTTCTGGTTAGAATGTCTCAGCTTTGAAAGGAGATTTTAACCATGAGTTTAGTACCCTATGTTGTGGAGCAGACCAGCCGCGGCGAGCGGAGCTATGATATTTTTTCCCGTCTGCTCAATGACCGCATCATTTTCCTGTCGGAGGAAGTAAACGACACCACCGCCAGCCTGATTGTGGCCCAGCTTCTGTACCTGGAATCCCAGGATCCAGACAAGGACATTCAGTTTTATATCAACAGCCCCGGCGGAAGCGTCACGGCCGGCATGGCCATCTATGACACCATGCAGTATGTGAAGTGCGACGTGGCCACCATTTGCGTGGGCATGGCCG
>JBJDYK010000087.1:0-1973 GCA_051867275.1 Faecousia sp. | reverse complement strand
ATGAAACAGCTTATGGCTGGCGGCGGCATTGCGCTGGTGGGTGCCACGCTGATCCCGCTGCTCTCCGGCCTGTTCGGTTAATAGCCGATGGGCAGTCTGTTTGAAAGGATAACAGACTGGATTAAAGAGGGCTTAATCGAAGCGATCACAGGACAATACACCGGTATCTTTGAGTCCGTCAACAGCCAGGTCTCGGATGTGGCCTCGCAGGTAGGCCAGACGCCGCAGGGGTGGAATGGCGGCGTGTTCAGCATGATCCAGAATCTTTCTGAAACCGTCGTCATTCCCATTGCGGGAATCATCCTGACTTTTGTTCTTGTCTATGAGCTGATCCAGATGATCCTTGAAAAGAACAACATGCACGATTTTGATACGTTCAACATCTTCAAGTGGATTTTCAAAACCTTCGTTGCCACATACCTGCTCACCAACTGCTTTACTATCGTCATGGCGGTGTTTGACGTCGCCCAGAATGTGGTGAGCCGGAGCGCCGGCGTGATAAACGGGAATCTGGACGTTACCGCTGCGCTGGCCGACCTGGAAACGCAGCTTGAAGCAATGGGGATGTGGGAGCTGATCGGCCTGTGGCTGGAGACCAACATCATCAACCTGTGCATGTGGGTGTTGTCCATCGTGATCTTTGTCATTGTATATGGCCGTATGATTGAAATATATCTTACGGTCAGCCTGGCACCCATACCCTTTTCCACAATGGCAAACCGTGAATGGGGGCAGATGGGGACAAATTACCTGCGCTCCCTGTTTGCTTTAGGTTTCCAGGGGTTTTTGATCCTGGTCTGCGTTGCAATTTATGCGGTGCTGGTCCAGTCGATCCCTTCCTCCGGCGACATTCACGGTGCGATCTGGGGCACGGCAGGCTATACGGTCCTGCTGGCCTTTGCCCTGTTTAAGACAGGCTCGCTATCCAAAAGTATTTTTAACTCGCATTAGCGTGTAACTAACCTACATTTTAACAAGAAGGAGGACTTTTCTATATGAGTAAGACAAACAACGAACCCATGCAGCCGGAGGCTCAGACGGGCGAAGGCTTGAAGCTGGATGTAAATGTACGCCCGATTGCCCCGATGGGGAATCTTCTGGCATTCGCCAATGTGACGATTGGGGACTGTTTCAAGATCGACGGCTTCCGTATCTGCTCCGGTGAAAACGGCCTGTATGTCAACATGCCTTCCACCCAGGATAAGCAGGGAAAATGGAGGGATGTCTGCTGGCCGGTGACGGCAGATTTCCGCAGGCAGCTTAACGATGCCCTGATCGACGGGTACGGCCAGGCGATTGAAAATTTGCAGGCCACCCTTGAAGCGACAAAGGGAGCGGCGGAGAAACCTTCCCTGACCGGCGCCCTGAAGGATAATGCCGGCAAGGTCAAGACGCAGCCGGCAAAGCCTGCTCCCTCCAAGAATGAGCAGGCCCGATAATGCCGGAGGCTGGAAAATATGGCATCGTGTATGCGGACCCGCCCTGGCGTTATGACAGGAAACGCGGCAACGGGGTGGCGGAAAACCATTACCCAACCATGAGCATAGAAGAAATATGCGCACTGCCGGTTGCAGACCTTGCGGCCAGAGACAGTGCGCTTTTTCTATGGGCCACCTTCCCGCAGCTTAATGAGGCGTTCCGTGTTATGGATGCATGGGGCTTCAAATATAAGACGCTGGCCTTCCTCTGGCTGAAACAGAACCGGAAAGCAGATAGCTGGTTTTATGGGATGGGGTTCTGGACCCGCTCAAACGCGGAGGTGTGCTTACTGGCGACCAGGGGGCACCCGAAACGCCAGTGTGCGGGAATCCACCAGTTTGTGATCTCCCATATCGAACAGCACAGCAAGAAGCCGGACGAGGTGCGGGAAAAGATCGTGAAACTTATGGGTGACGTCCCCAGGGTGGAGTTGTTCGCAAGGCAGCAGACCCCCGGCTGGGATGTGTGGGGCAATGAAGTGGAATCCACGGTCA
>JBJDYK010000086.1:0-10955 GCA_051867275.1 Faecousia sp. | reverse complement strand
ACCAGACCGTTGAGCCAGATGTTGATTTCATCCACCACGGTATCCATGAGCCGCCGGTTCACAGGGGCATCCAGCTTGCTCCAAAGGGTGCGGATCACGGTGTTACCGACCCAATCAAACACACGGGCCATTGGGATGAAGCACACCTCTTCCGCATTGATCTCGGGGTAAGCGGCGGTGTAGTTTCCCCAGGCTACCATGCTCCCAATGAAGTTCAGACCGGTCATAATACCATTGGCATTCAGCATATTCGCCTGAGGATGGGACAGCATGACCTCCTCACCGGAGGACAGCACCATGGCATCTGCGACCATAGCCTTGCTGGAGGGGCTTTCGTAGGGGCAACCGTCGTTACCGCTGTCTGTTTGAGTCATGACACCAGCCAGGTGAGTGGACAGGTGGTACTTGCGGCCACCATGGGACACCATGGGCCAGCAGACAATCATATTCTCATCGGTCAGATTTTCCTGCTTGTAAGCAATGGCAGCCTCCAGCGTTTCCGCACCGTCATCGGCTGTGCTGATGTCTACCAGGGCCTTTGCCCGGAACATGCCATTGATTCCGCTGGCTTTCAGGGCCATGGCGGCTGCCACGGCAGGTTCGCTGGAATATCCGGGTGCGCACAGCAGATCAGGCGCATGTCCGGTGGCAGCCATACACAGCTCCGAGGTTTCCAAACCTGCGGCAACCTTGTCCGACGTAACCTGGGCCGGGTCAACCTTGTTGTAGCTGACAGATACGGCGGTGGCGTCATAGCAAGCACCATCCTCCAGCAGCTCAACGATCAGATTTTCACCAGCGTAGTAGGCTGTGTAATCCGTACCCGCAACGTAAGCGTCTCCGGCATTCCCGGCAGCCTTGACCACAAGAGTATCGTCGTTGATGGCCTCCATGGGAAGAAGTGCCTGATGGTTGACGGCCGTAATGTCGGCGGCTTCCACGGCTGATTTCATCGTGACGGGATTCAGAAGATTGCAGAATACTACAGGCTTGCAGCCGTAGAGTTTGAAGTGAGAGTACGCAAACTCGCACAGGTTATAGCTTCCCCAGTCATCCGAATAGCCGAGTTTGGACACAACATCCTCCCAGCTCTCGCACATGACAGGGATTCCGGCCTTGGCCGGAGCGGTTGCGGCTTGCACCGGCGCAGCACCGATGACAAAGGGAATGCCGCTTTCAGCTGCAACCGGGACGCTTGCGGTCGGCTCCTGCCGGGACACATAGATTCCATGTTTCACAATTTTTCCTCCTTCGTCACCCGGTCAGCCAGTGCTTTATATCGGACACAAAGCAGGCTGCCGGGTGTCTTGATTTTGCTCCGGGCATCCATCAGGTTATATCCAGGTACCAGAAGCCCTGCAATTTCAGGATACGCATCAACGGACCGGCGCAGCGCAGGGCTTTTGAGCGCGTCCTGTTTGTTTCCATCGTAGATGGTTCCATGCTGGATCACGCCACGGATTGTGGGACCGATGTATGCGCAAAACCCACCGGCATCACCAGTGGGTTTCACAGTTTTTCTCTGTTTTACAGACATTGACGCCACTCCCTTTCTACAGATGGCATTTTCCAGGTGGTGGACATTTCCCCGGCGTAGTAGGGTGCGGAGTCTTCCGGGTATATGAGCATTTCCACCCCGGCCTCCAGATCCAACTGGTATTGCTGTCCAATGACGACCTGCTGCAGCAGCCGGATCCGCATCCGCTCCATGAGATTGAGCAGGTTCATTGCGCCATCCTGTTCATTCTCGCAGTAAACGCAGAATACAGAGCGCACTACACTTCTGCCGGATTCCTGTCTCCCGGCAGGCTGGGAATCCTTTCCGGTGACAAACTGGTGGATAATATACGGTGCCTTTTTGGTGGCCGCCGTACTGTCAGGCAGGCGCATGAGGTACACATCCGCCGCCCGGCTCTTCTGCTCCGTGTCGCCCTTTTGCAGGCGCACGGGGAGGATAATGTCTTTGATCGCATCCTCGGTAAACAGTTTCAGCCGCTCCAATAATGTAATGTTGGTCATGCAGCTACCTCCAGCCGTTTATGATTGCGTTGATTTCATGCTCCAGGCGTTCGTCGAACTTCTTCATGGTTTCGTCTACAAGGGCCTGTTGAACTTCATCATTTCCCACCATCTGGGGCACAGAAGACCCCATAAGTTCTTGGAGCGCATCATTGCCGGTGGAGGTTGCGCCGCCGGTTCTCTCAAAAATGCCTACATGACCGTTTGGCATTCTGGCTACAAACGCATCTTCAAATCGTGTGGGGGATGTGCTTACTTTCTGATGTCCCGCAGCAGTGACACCGGGATGCGTCTTCCTCCACTGTCCATTGATTAGGGCATTGATGTTTTTGCTGGTGTCCTGCGTGGGCTGTACCGGGGACGTTCCGTCATACCGGTACAGCGGGATTTTTCGCCCCGAAAACAGGACATAACCCGAAATGCCAGCTCCTGGATGGTAGGTGTATTTCGTTTTGATGTTTTCCTCGGTACGCAGCGCAGCCGCAGATATTGCATATACCTTGCGGATTTCCTTGATGCTGCTGGTGCGCAGATGGGACAGTGACCTGGCCATGGCGCTTTTGATTGCCTTGTCCAGGCCGCCAGGAAACCCCGCAAGCATTTTCTCAGCCCGATCCAGCGATTGACTGCCAACCTCTTCAAATCGGATGACACTCATTCATCAATCGCCTCCAGCTCCACCCGCAGCATCCCCATTTCGCAGACGGAGGAGGCAACGTAGAATTCCCTATAGAACCCACCGCCGCCCTCCTGGTCATTGATCTTGATGCGCTGGCCCTTCTCGGGCTGGTTTCCGCCTAAATCCGATATGGCGCAATGCAGAGCGGAGGAAACCAGGTACAGGCCTTGCACATGGTCTGACACCAATTGCCGCCGGTCTTTCTCCTTCAGGCCGGAGAGCACAATGGGGATATCCGGGTATGTCGCACCATCGTAAATGACGGTTCGACGTTCCGCAAATTCACCCGGATTCAGAAAGACATGCCGGTTATCGGCAGCAACCATCTCTTTGAATCCGCTCATATGACCGGCGCCTCCGCGCAAAGATCAGGCGGCTGCTCGCCGTCCTCCACGGTTTCCTCCTCATTTCCGGGAATGACCTGCGCGGAGGTAATGGCGTCGATCAGCTCAGCCTTGTTTTTCAGTTTGGCAGTATGAATCCCCATAGCCTCCGCCAGTTCCCGGAGCTTGGCGTTGGTCATGGTTTTCAACTGTTCCGGGTCAATTGCGGATGCCGCACGGCCCTCTGCATCGCTTTCTCCGCAGAGCACTTCGGCATCCACCCCCATACCGGGCTCTCCATCTGTCTGTCCGTCCTGGAGCGTTGCAACGTCCTCATAGACGTTGCTGGGAGTCTCCGGCACCATTTCCGCAACACCCAGGAACACCAGACGCTCCGCTTCTTCGTCCGGAACATCGACGGTGTCTCCAATACCAACAGGCCGGACACGACCGGTTCCATAGGGCTTATGGCCGTAGACACCACGGATGATTCTTACGCGCTTCATTGTCTACTCCTTTCTGCCGATGGTCATCCAACCACGTTGGCGGCGTAGATGTACGGGCAGTAGTTTCTGGGCGCGGCCAGGGGGCGGGTACCCAGGCGCAGGGAGCGGATATCGTGTGCCTGGTCGCAGATGAACTTGGGAACACGTTTGCTGGCATAGGTGGCGAACTCCGTGCTGCCGTAGTCGATCTGGGTAATCTGGCCATACATCATGTGGCCGCAGCCGGGGGCAGTGACCATGGCGCCGGTGGGCGGGAAGTAGGGCGTGTCCTTGCCGGTATCGTCCTCGTAGGATTCGGAGACATCGAACAGATTCAAGCGGAAGCCGCCGAAGTTCAGAACGCCCATGTGCGCCACGCCGGGATAGGAGGTCAGCGTGGTGTCAATGCTGCCATAGTTCATGTTGCGATTATCCAGCAGCTCCCGCACCTTCTGGTTGTCGCAGACAGCATCGGCGGCATCGCTGCCCAAAATCAGGTCAGCGGCGGGAAGGCCACGCCGTGCCAGAAGCTTGCACATGGCTTTCACATCGCCGAAGAAATCGCCGCTTTCGGCCTCCCACTTGTTTGCCACCGTGTAAAGGTGTTCGCTGGCGGTGTCGTAGAACTGGACATAGAGCTTTTCACCCTTGGTGTCCGCATCCACATATTCCTGCATGGTGCAGGCATTTTCCAGCATGGTCTGCACCGCCATCCATTCCTCCCGGCGCTGGATACGGCGTTCCATGTCTGCCAGGTCGTCACGCTGGAGCCGGGCAGCCCGCTGCGCCTGATCCATGCCGGGGTACATGGCCTCGCCAAAGCCGCGCTTGGTCAGATCGTCCTGGGTCAGATTGCGGGACAGTGCAATGTAGGCGGGCTGATACTCCCGGATGCTGTAGCCACGACGCTGCAGCGGAATATCGCCAACCCTGGGAGCGACGAAGGCAGCCATCCTGCGGTCGCCCTTGCGGTACTCGGTCAGAACCTTGTCAGCGGCGAAGATGTCACTGGGGGATGTGGGGAAGTAGCGGTCACGGAAAAACGACGCCTGCGGCACGATCTCCTCCGTGATGGCCAGGAGTACATAGGTGCTGAAAAAATCGATGTTATTGGGCATGGTGAATATCCTCCTTACTCAGTGGCGGCCAGAAACACAATACCCCGCTCCCGGAGCTTGTCTTTGTCCGCCTCCGTCATGGTGTAGCCGTCCTTGACGGTCACTTTGTTGGGGTCGAAGCATCCTGCTGTATAGACGGTAACAACCGCATCCGCATCGGTGCCGACATCAGAATCATCACACAGGATGCAATCAGGGGTCAACGTATCGCCGGAAGTAGCCGCAGTTCCCAGCAGATACAGTTTTCCGTCCTTACTGGACTTGGCAAGGACTGCGCCCCTGGGGAATGTGGCTGCAACAGAACCCTTACAGATCGTGCCTCCGCGCACCTGGACCGTCGGGGTCAGACCCGTAACCAGGCCGTCAAAGTCCATCTCGTCCACTTTTCTGTAGAGATTTTCCATGGATTAACCCTCCTTCTTTTTTCCGAGCAGGCTCTGCACGGACGCCCGTGCGTCCTGCATCATCTGCTCCGGCGTTTTGGCACCCTTGGGCATACCGTCATCCGGTTCGCTGGGATCAGCACCGACTGCCTGTGCGCCGGAAGCCTTAGTATCATCCTCCATTGCACTCAGGCGGCTTTTCCCCTGGCTTGCCTCTTTCTGAGCAGCCCTGTATGCCATCTCCTGGGCGGTACAGGCGTGTTCGCCATATTTGGCAGCCTGCACCGTTTCATTGTCGTAGAGGCCAGCGATGGCGTCGATATCCTGAATACGCTTCCGCTCGGCCTGTACGGCGGCGTTTACTTCGGTGGTGCCGGAAGCTACTGCGGCCGCCTCCAACTGTGCCACCTGCTCCGGGTACTCGCTCCGGAGCTCTTCCAATGTTTTGGGCATGGAATTGGTTCCTCCTTCTTTGCCGGATGAATCCGGCGATTTGATATTTGTCTCAACCGGGGCATGTACCCCGGACTTGACTGTAGGAATGGTGTCCGGCGCAAACATACCAGGGGCAAGGTGCATCTCCCGGCCCCGGACAAAGAGACTGCGCCCATCTGCGCTGGCAGCAATGTCCAGCGGCTCTGCGTCCTCAATGACTTCATCGGCAAAGCCCTTTTCAACGGCTTCTTTGCCGGTCATATAGGTCTCGTCGCTCATCATGTGGGTGATAACGGTATCGCTCAGTCCGCACTTGCGCTTGTAGATGCTGACCATGGCCTTGTCGTAGCTGTCCATGCTCTCCGCGCTCTTGCGCATATCGTCGGCGTTATAGCCTCCGTAAAGGAACACCCATCCCTTGTGGATCATCACAAGTGATGAGGGATTGACGCGCACATTGTCACAGGCGCACATGATCACGCTGGCCGCGCTCATGGCAACGCCGTCCACAACACAGGTGAGTTTCGTGCCGTTTGACGCCAGCTCGCGCAGACGGTTGTGGATCAGGATGCCGACAACGGCATCGCCGCCGTAACTGCTCAGACGGATGGTCACATCCTTGCAGCCCTCCACATTTTTCAGATCGCGGAGAAATTCATCCTGCGCAATGTAGCTTCCATCAAGGCGTTCGCCTGTCCACCAGTTTGTCGGCCACGCTTCTACCACATCTCCGTACATCTGGATCTCGGCACTGAATCCGTCTTTGCTGGCCATGGCGTAGAACTGCCGCTTGATATTAAAGCCTTTCATTTTCGGTTTCTCTCCTTCCAAACTTCGCTTGATTGGATATAGGGTGCTCTGAGCCATGCGCGTATGCCCGCTCGGCAATCGTCATTACAGGTGCGCTCTCTTGCCTTAGGGCAGTAGGCACAACTATCACTCATGAAATTCCAAATGGCAGTTGCCATCTTCCACATATCCAGCTCAAGCAGGTGCTCATAGTTCGTCTTCACCTTAATCACCGTCTCCATCCACGTCATCCTCGTTAGTGGTCTGCTGGTTCATGTAGATTCCGGCGTCTGCAAGCAGCGCATTTTCCGCCTTCAGTTGCTCCACATTGGAATCCCAGTCTCCGCCGCCCATCTCACGGGTCACCTGCTCGTGTGTCTTGATGGCGTGGTCGGTCAACAGCACTGCTGCCTTAGCCTCCTTCAAGGGATCAAGCTGGCCCTGCACCGGGCCGATCCAACGAGCACCGCACCAGGCCGCCCGGATCAGCGGGTCATTGAAAAAGCCAGGGGCCTTAATTCGGCCTCTGGCAACCGCTTCTGCCAGCCACACCTCGTAAGCAGGCTGGCAGAAAGAACTGACCAGCCATTCCCGGCGCATTTTGAAACTCTCCCATGCTTCCAGAAGCGCAGCACGGCTGGCAGAATAGGAACTGTTGAACTCCTTGAGCAGCACCTCGTACGGAATTTCCAATGCCGACCCAACAAGCTGGCACAGCGTCTTCACAAAATTGGAAAATCCGGCGGTCGGAATGTTCGGGGAGCCGAATTTGATATCCTCTCCTTCTTCCAGGTGTGCCACAGTACCAGGCCCCATCTCATACTCATTGGGGCTATCCGAAATGTTACTGTCTGGGTTGTGGCTGGCACCTGCGTCATCAGGCGGATTTGCACATGGCACACCTGCAATGCTACTGCCAACCTCATTGATTGGGATTTCATCGGAATCCGACTTCGTGACGATCCAGGCTGTGAAGAAGCTCTGAATCATGGCCGCCATCAGCTCGCTCTCCGTGTACCTGCGCAGTTGCAGCAGCGGTTCAATGACCTTTGCCAGGTATGTAACACCACGGTACTGGTCAGGGCGTTCTGCTGACATGATATGCAGGATATTCGGCAAACCGGTTTTTTCACCATATGCGTCAACACGCACCCACTTTGTTTCCTCGGCCAGACATTGGCCAGGGTATGTGTTTCGGATATGATAAGCTACCACCATGCCGTCCTGGTTGACTTCAACGCCGTCATAGATTCTGTTTCCCGTGTTTTGGTTCTTTCCGTCCGTCACAATAGAATAGACGGAACTTCCGCCGGCACTGTCCGGCGTGGAGACACGGTCAGCCTCAATGATGTGGAGCCGAATGGAGTATGGGTTGGCAAGAGAGGGGGTATAACGTTTAAACAAGGCAAATACGTCTCCGCTTTGCAGCCAGGACAGCATGATCAGCTGCTGCATCTCCGAAAAGCTATTCATGCCGATGGCATCGCAATTCTGCTTCTTCCCAGCCCACAGCGCAAATTCCGCCTCAGTCCGCTTTTGCCACTCCTTCGCGGCTTCTGGGGACAAGCCCAAGACCTCCCGGTTAATCGTGCTTTTCAGCGTCAGTCCGGTACCGACTACTTTTGTTCGGTTGGTGTTGATGGCAGATGCCGCCACCGGAGAGGACATATACAGGATGCGGCCACGCTGCCGGAGCGTAGCATTATTCCAGTTGATGTCCTCATTTGGTGCGCCGCTTCTGGCATTAAACGCACGAAGCGCACGGCGGGTCTTGCTTGCGCCCGCCTCACTGTAACCGCTCAAAACACATCACCTCCATGTGCGAAATATAAAGGACATCCCGGCGGCGAAAGGAGCAGTAACTCCGCCGGGATGTCCGTGGTAAAGCCCAAATGGGCGAATACCTATAATTACCAATCTCTGGGGATGACCCCAAAGGCCTTTCTGGACCTTCGGCCGGAAAGTAACGCATTCAGTTCATTGACCTTTTTCTCCGCTGCCGCCATCTCTTCCTGCAAATCGGGGAGGTCGAAGCGTGTGAGCTGTCTGTCATCGATGGTATAGCTTTTCACGCCACCATCCAGCAGTGCCAGATAAGCTGCACGCAGCTTCGACAGAGCAGATTTCCAGAACGCCAAACTTTCCTTCAGTTCCGTTACACTTGCCATAATCACCAATCCTCGTAGTATTTTTTGAGCGCGTCACCGGCTTTTTTGTGCTGGAGTCGCTTTTGTGCCGTTGCCGCAGGTGCTACGTCGGTCTGTTCCGGATGCACACCTCTGGATGCTTTCAGTTTCCTGTCTATGGCATCCAAATCCTTTGGCAGCGCCTTAAACGCCGCCATGGCATAATTGCGGCAGTCCAGTGCCTCATTTCGCTCATGGCCTGGGATCTTCTCCCATACCCATGGCTGCCGCTTTTTGTCGTTATAAACAAGGTGTTCGGAAAGAAGTCCGGCGAAATAGCTGCTTCCGTAATCATCCCGTTTGGGGAAATGGCAGTATTTTGCCCCAGGCTCCTGCACCCGCAGATTGTCCATAATAATCTGCTTACCGGCATCGACACCAATTTGGTACTGCCAACAGGTGCCGATTGTTCGCTGTCCGGCCATTATTTTCATCTGCTTCGGCGGCGCCGTATAAGGCTTATCCTGTCCCGGCATACCCTTGACGCAGAACACCTTTTTCCTAATTCGCTTCCGGCATTGGAGCCGGACATCTTGGGTGAAATGGCCACCTTCATCAACGAAGCTCATGCTGATGCGTAGGCCGATGCCATCGGAAAAACGCAGTACCCTGTCAAACACGAGCTCATCGAGTTTGCTCCAGGTAGCGTCATCGTCCGGCCGCCCCATAACAATGCCTTTCTCAACGCCCCATGTCTCTCCAAAGTGACCATGACCAACAATCTCATACTCCATGCGGTCATCCTGGGTATCTATGCCGGCTGTCAACACCAGAATGCCATCAGGTAATTCTGCGGTGTATTCCTCCCGGCGAGCCATCAGGCTATCCTCGTCCTCCAATTGTCCGCGATCTTCCCACAACTCGCCGAGGCAAGTGTTGTAGACTACCTGCATCTTTCTGGAATTGCCCAAAGCGTTTAGATATTTCAGGATGATGGATTCCCAGGATGCCCACTGACTGACAAAAGCATTCAGCCGGAACGAGCGCACACCACGGGCATAGGCATCTGGGTTGTCCGCCTCCCACCTGGCACTTTGGCGTTTCATTTCCAGTTCCGTTGAGATACAGCCGCACCCGGGGCAAATATACCAGATGCGGGTGACAGTGAAACTTTTCTTCTTATTTACAATCTTCTCCTCGTACTCATACCGGATATCTGCCCAGGTAATTTCGTGGTAGCATCCACAATGGGGACACTGGGACTTATATCGCTCCATGGTGCCCTCTGCGTAGCTGGCCTCAATTGCGCTGGCACCTTTGATGGTTGGTGTGCTAACCTCGACGGCCTTTGCATTATAGAACGTGGTCTGCCTGGCCATGGCAAGCTCCCATGGATCACCCTCATTCCCAGCAGAGGTTGCCCAGCGGTCCCGCTCGTCTCCTATCACATAACGGATTGGCTTTGAAGCAAGGGCGTGGGCCTCCGTGGATCCGCAGAGCGTCAGAATGCCGCCTGGATAAGTCTTTTGCAGCAAAGTGTTTCCGCTGTCCCGACTCTTTGGAGCCGAAACCTTTTTTCGAAGAGTCGGGCTATCCCGCACCATCGGTGCCACCCGTAGCCGGGAAATGTCCTTTGCATCAATCGTGGTTGGATGGATGTACAGGATGCTGCCAGGGTCTTCATCAATGATATAACCAATGGCGTTTAGCTCCACCTCCGTTTTTCCAACCTGAGACGCAGCCCAAATCACAATACGCCGCACTTTCGGGTCTGTGAATGCGTCCATAGGCTCTTTGAGATATGGGGTCCGGCTGGTTCTCCATGGGCCAGGCTCTGCGCTACTCTCCGGTGATAGTCTGCGCTTTGCCTCGGCCCACTGGGTCACTGTCAAATCGTCAGGAGGCTTCATTCCGGACAGTGCCTTTGCAATGGCCGCATTAAGCCTGGCTGCATCTGCCTTACTCGTCATCAAAATCACTCATTTCATGGGTTTCCCAGTCCCGCCTATCACGAACACGCTCCTCATATTTCTTTGGGTCATATCGATAGCTGGAAAGCTCCGCCATGACCTTAAAAATTTCCTTTCTGAGAAGCTCCGCAGCCTCGGCGGGCGTACCGACAGAGGCAACATCCACTGCAAGACGTCCAGGCAGAGCAACCAGCATG
This sequence comes from Faecousia sp., assembly GCA_051867275.1. GTDB lineage: Bacteria > Bacillota > Clostridia > Oscillospirales > Oscillospiraceae > Faecousia. The sequence goes on along the minus strand of JBJDYK010000086.1, from coordinate 431 downwards.
CCCCGTATGGTATAGATCAAATCCTCTGTCATGGCGGCCACATCCTCGCTGCGGTGCATTTTACCCTGTAATTCCTGGGCCTCCAGAACGCTTATGATTGCTTTTGCCTTTTTTATGCTGGTTTCGGCCTTCAGTTTCTCCTGATCCTGGGAATTTGCATCTTTCTCTCTGACAAGGAACGCAATATACTGCTGCACACTGTCGCTCAGTCGGTAGTAGCCACGGCGGCTGTTTGCGATAATGCCATCCTTCGCAAGCTGATAGACACGGCTTGCGCTGATTCCTAGCACGGTTGCCAACTCTGTGGCGTTTGCCTCTGTGACATTTGTGATTTTATCTGACGTTTTTTCAGCCATATTTCCAGATCCCTTCAGAGATTTTGAAGTGTACCCCATGTCAAGGACAATTTTGAATTTTAGGGGTTAAAAACG
>JBJDYK010000085.1:0-11074 GCA_051867275.1 Faecousia sp. | reverse complement strand
ACGCAACTGATTGCGTTTACTCTGACAAGATCGCGTTTACTTTGAAGATTAACCCTATAAACGTTTACCCATTGTAGGGTGTGCGATAAATTTCCCGCAAAAGTCAGAAACGCTCCGGCTTTTGCGGGAAATCATGTTATCTCATTTTTTCAGGACGGTATCACGGATGTCGCCAACCATATAGAGACTGCCGAAGGCCAGAACCAAACCCTGGGGGCCTGCCAGCTCCATGGCGGTCTCCACACCGGCGGAAACGCTGTCGCAGGCGGTGACGGGCTTGCCGAAGGTCTCCAGAACCTTCTTTAAATCCGCGGCCGCCATGGCTCTGGGATTGTTGGGGGTGACGGTCACAAACCGAGTCACATAGGGGGCCATGGTGGCGTACATATGGCTGTAATCCTTGTCGGCCATGACGCCGGTGAGGGCCGTGATTTCCCGGCCTGCCAGATAATCCCGGACGTTCTTTGCCAGGGCTTCCAAACACTGGGGGTTGTGGCCCCCGTCCACAATGAAGTCCGGATTCCGGCGCAGTAGCTCGAACCGGCCGGGCCAGGACACGTCCCGGAGGCCCTGACGGATGTTTTCCTCGCTGATGCTCCAGCCCCGCTCCCGCAGGCAGTCCATCACCGTCAGCACCACGGCGGCGTTTTTCAGTTGATGCTCTCCCAGCAGGGGCAGAAACAGATCCTTCCGGCTGCCGCAGTCGAAGCGCTGACCCTCGAAGCCGTGGCTATGCTGCACCAGGGAATCAAAGTCCGCGAAGTGGAGCTTTGCCCCCACCTCCAGGCATTTCCGGGCGTACACAGCCTCCACCTTGGGCTCGTTCCGGTAGGCCGCCACATGGCAGCCCGCCTTAATGATACCCGCCTTGGCTTCGGCAATCTCCTCGATGGTGTTCCCCAGAACCTCCGTATGCTCCAGCCCCAGGTTGCAGATCACTGCCACCTCCGGAGGCTCGATTACGTTGGTGGAGTCCAGCTCACCGCCCAGGCCCACCTCCAGAACCACAATGTCGCACGCATGCCGGGCAAAATACTCCATGGCAATGACCGTCACCAGCTCAAACTCCGTGGGATGGTCCTCCATGGCCTGGGCGTGGGGCTTCACATATTCCGTAATGTCGGCCAGCTCCTGGTCGGAGATGTCCTCCCCGTCCACATTCATCCGCTCGTTGAAGCGGAAGATGTAGGGCGAGGTGTAAAGGCCGGTGCGGTAGCCCGCCTTGCGGAGGATGGACGCGGTCATGGCGGCGGTGGAGCCCTTGCCGTTGGTGCCCGCGATGTGGACAAATTTCAGCTTCTTTTCCGGATTCCCCAGCCGGCGAAGCAGCTCCTGGGTCCGGGACAGGCCCGGAATGGCGCCCTTCCAGCATACGGAATGGATGTAAGTCAATGCTTCTTCGTAAGTCATAATACAATCTCCAAACGAAAATGGTTTATTTTTGTATCTATTCAGTCGCAGCCAGACTCTCGAGAGGCAGCAAAAAACGCCCTTTGCAACGCCCACTGTAGGGGAGGGTCATGACCCTCCCGGCAGTACGCAAAAACAATTCGTGCCGCGTTTCGGCGAATTCGAACCAAACTCCCTGCGGATTCGCCAAAATTTGGCCGCAAATTCCGGTGCCTGCCGCCGGGAGGGCCATGACCCTCCCCTACATTTTGAGAAATCTTTTGTGCGACTGAATAGGTACTTATTTTTCAGGTTCTCCCCCTTTGCCATGGCAAAAGAGAGGGAAAGCCGTACGGCGAGGCAGCTTTATTTTATCAGCATTTTCCCAGAAAGCAATCTTTTTTTCACAATCCTCCGGATTTTTGGCATCTACGGCAGCGGGGCCGGTATGCCCATATCATCGGCGTTCTCCTCCCCCAGATTGGCAACATACTGCTCATACCAGAAGCCGGGCTCATTGTAGGCATGGAAGTACGCCGTCTGTCCGGTTTCCCGGTCCGTGAGCTGAAACAGCCAGTCGCCGAAATCGGGGCCCACCGACAGCTCCATGTCAAGATAGTCTGCCACATAGCCCATCATTTCCTCCGTGGAGGCGTAGAGTGCCAGATCACCTTCGGAAACCCGGGTCTCGGAGGACATAAATTCCGTGAAATTCATCTGGATCAGCTTGCCCGTGGTCATGTCCATCCAAAGGGCGGGGCTGTAGCCATCGATGCTGCTGAATTGGGCAATGAAAAACGTATCTCCGGTGGTTCTGTCCACGACGCACTGGTAGGACAGCTCCATACTGCCCCGCCAAAGGACTTCCGTTTCCATGTCCTCATTGGATTTATCCTGGGTGCAATCCAGAAGCCGCCGGTACATATCCCGGAAATCGGGACAGGTTGTGGACAGAAGCTCCATTTCCTCCAGAAACCGATGGGCCAGCTCCTCCCGGTCATAGTATAGCTGCGCCCCCACGGAAAAGTCCACGGTGGTGGTACTGCCGCAGTTGCCCAGGACGTAGAGCCGACGGGCAAGGGTGGTGCTGCCGGCATCGTATTGAACGCCCTCGTCGGAGGTCATGGTTTTTTCCCGGTAGAGCCGGTCCTCCTGCCGGGACAGCAGCAGCTCCGGCAGCACCAGCGCCGCACCCGCCAATAAAAGAATCAGAAAGATAACGGTCAGCTTTTTCATGTGTGTCCTCCACTCTCTCTTGTTCTCCCTCCACTTTGCCCGGAATGACATCGATGGTGCCCTTCAAACCGGCAAACCGGAATTTACCGCTACGCACCCGTAGGGGAGGGTCATGACCCTCCCGGCGGCAGGCACCTGCGATTTCCAACCATTTTGGGCGAATCCGCAGGGAGTTCGGTTCGAATTCGCCGAAACATGGTACGAATTGTTTTTGCGCACTGCCGGGAGGGTCATGACCCTCCCCTACGGGTGGTATGGTAAACGGAAATTTACCGCCCTATGGGTGCGTTAACGGAGGCTCCGCCTCGGGCAGGCGGATGGTGACGGCGGTGCCGGTTCCCACTTGGCTTTGGTATTCCAATGCCGTGCCGTGGGCCTGGGCGATCCGCTGGCACAGAGCCAAGCCCAGACCCGCGCCGCCCTGGGCACGGGCCCGGGACTTATCCACCATGTAAAAGGGCTCCGTAATCCGGTTCAATGCCTCCGGCGGAATGCCCCGGCCCCGGTCTATGACGGAGAACACATAGCCCCCCTCCACGGGTCTGCCCTTCAGCCACACCTGACCTCCGGGATCGGAGGCTTTTTTGGCGTTGTCCAGCAGATTATACAGCAGGGTTTTCAGCAGATTGGCCTCTCCCCGGAAGGTGCCGGGGGCCACGGACAGCTTCAGCTCCACCCCCGCCTGACCGCAGGGGTACTGGGCGCTGTCCTTCACCGCCTGGGCCAAGGCCCGGGCGTTTACGGTCTGCATCTGCGGCTCCGTCCGCTCCAGGGCGAACAAATCCAAAAGGGCAAAGGACATGGATTCCAGCCGCTTTCCCTCGGTGAAAATATAGGTCACGGCCTCCAACTGCTGCTTTCGGGGCAGCTCCCGGGAGCGCAGGGTGTCGGCATAGCCGATGACGGAGGTCAGGGGCGTCTTTAACTCATGGGCAAAGGAGGCGGTAAAGTCCCGCTGCCGCTGGGCCGCGTCGGCCAAATCCTGAATCTTCCGCTCCAAAGTGTCGGCCATGGCGTTGAAGTCCTCAGCCAGAGCCCCCAGCTCGTCCTTGGAACGGACATGGACCCGGCGGGAATACTGGCCATGGGCCATGGCCCGGGTGGTTCGGGACAGCTTTCGGATGGGTCCCGTCAGCACCCTGGCGCACAGCACGGCAGCCAGGGTACTGACCCCCAGGGAAAGTGTCATAATCCACCGGTAGATGCGGAGATTGGCGTCCCGGTGCTGAAAGGGCTCGTCTATCTCCTGAATTAAGTTTACATAATACTTATCCGTTCCTACGGTCAGCTCCTGCATGGTTTCCAGCAGCCGGGGGGAGCCGGGGATCAGCCGGTAGCACAGGCCCCCCTCCCCGTCCTCCGGGTCCAGAACCCCCCGGTGGTCGCCGCCGGTCCACAGGACGGTGCCGTCAGCGTGATAGACCGTCAGCTCATAGCTGTCAAACATGGCGGTGCGCTCCAGCAGCCCCGCCAGGGCCTCACGGCTTCGGTCCCTTGTCTGGGACAGGAGGGTGCCCAGGGTCAGAGACAGGGTCCGGCTCTCGGAGGCGGCGGCTGCCACCTGGCTGTCCAGCTCCCCCCGGAAGCTGGCGGAGACCATGCAGTAGCCGCTGACGGCCACCATCAGGGTGACGATGGCCAGCACCACCAGCGTGATCTTCTGGGACAGCTTCACGTCTTCACCTCCAGCCGGTAGCCCACCTTATAGACCGACACCAGACGGTCCTGCCAGCCCAGCTTCTTCCGCAGCCGCTGCACATGGAGGTCCACGGTGCGGCTGTCGCCCATGAAGTCCGACTCCCAGACCCGCTCGTAAATGGTCTCCCGGAACAGGGCGATGTTGGGATTTCGGGCAAACAGCAGCAGAAGGTCAAATTCCTTCCTGGTCAACTGGACCCGCTGGCCCTTTTTCGTCACCTCCATGGAGCTTTCGCAGACCTGGACGTCGCCGATGGTAATCACATCGTCGCCCTTTCCCACCCGGCGCAGCACCGTCTCCACCCGGGCCAGCAGCTCCACAATTTCAAAGGGCTTCACCAGATAGTCGTCAGCCCCTGCCCGCAGGCCCTGGACCCGGTCGGATACGGAGCCCTTGGCCGTGAGAAAAATCACCGGGGTTCCCGTGGGCTTGATCTGCTCCAGAAGGCTGTAGCCGTCCGCCCCGGGCAGCATAATATCCAGCAGAATCAGATCATATGTATTTTCCAGAATCAGGTCCGCCGCCTCCAGGCCGTCATAGACCTTGTCGCAGCGATAGCCGCAGCCCGTCAGATTCCAGTCAATGAGATTGGCAATGGGCTTCTCGTCCTCCACAATCAAAATGCGTATCATTTGCATGCCTCCCGCCAGGTGATTTGTCCATAGGATGCATCCATATTGTATCACAGTTGTATCTTTCGGGAAAGTCCTTCGGGCAACTTCCTTTAAATGTCTGAAGGGGAGGGCTATGGCCCTCCCCTTCAGATGAAAATCGATATTCGGCAGGAAAACAGTGACCCTATTCCACCTTCAGCATCCGGTAGCCGATGCCGATGTGGGTCTGGATGTACTGGGGCGCGGCGGGGTCCGGCTCGATTTTTTTCCGCAGAGTGGCCATAAAGACCCGCAGGGAGGCAATGTCGCTCTCCCGGGAGCTGCCCCAGATTTTCTCCGTCAGGTAGGTGTGGGTCAGAACCTTGCCCGTGTTCTTCGCCAGCAGACACAGCAGCTTGTACTCCATGGGGGTCAGATGCAGGCTCTGACCGTCCAGATAGGCGCAGCCGGCGGCGAAATCCACCCGGAGCCTGCCGTTCTGAAACTGGGAATCTCCGCCCCGGTTTTCCGAGGCGGCCAGCCGCCGTTGGGTCACCCGGAGCCTTGCCAGCAGCTCCTCCACGGAGAAGGGCTTGGTCAGGTAGTCGTCGGCGCCGCCGTCCAGGGCGCGGATCTTGTCGGCGTCCTCACTGCGGGCACTGATGACGATAATGGGCATCTCCGACCAGCTTCGGATCCGGGCGATGACCTCCATGCCGTCTTTGTCCGGCAGACCCAGGTCCAGCAGCACAATGTCCGGATTGTGGGTGGAGGCGGCCAGAATGGCACCTTCGGCGTTGGGGGCCGCCAGATAACGGTAGTCGTGGGCTTTCAGGGTGGTGGTAATCAGGTTCCGCACGGGAGCGTCGTCCTCCACCACCAGAATCAGGGGCTTATTCATGAATTTCCACCTCCCCGGCAGGTAACGTAAATGTGAAGGCCGCGCCGCCGGTGGGCCGGTTTTCCACGAAAATCCTGCCTCCATGGGCGCTTATGATGGTTTTGCACAGGGCCAGGCCCAGGCCCAGACTCCGGCGGCTGTCCCCCAGCCGGTTGTTTCCGGTGTAGAACATATCGAAGATTTTCCCTTCCTCCCCGGCGGGAATGCCGGGGCCGTCGTCGGCCACGGTGACGGCCACCTGGTCGCCCTGCCTGCCGGAGCTGACGGTGATATGGCAGCCGGCGGGGGTGTATTTCACCGCGTTGTCCACCAGGTTGACGATCACCTGAGAAATCAGCCGGGCGTCCATCCGGGCCAGAAGAAATTCGCCGCTGTCGGTCAGCTCGATGCTGTGGTCCCGGCGGTTGATGTGCCGCAGAGCATCGGCAATGACCTCGTCCATCAGCTCCGTGGTCATCCGCAGCTCCATGCGCCCCTCCTCGATGCGGGTGACGGACAGCAGATTCTCCACCAGATTGATGAGCCACATGGCGTCGTCGTAAATGTCCCGGTAGATCCGCTGCCGGGTCTCCGGGTCAAAGCTCCGGCTGTTGGACAGCAGGTTGCTGGCGTTGCCGGAGATGGTGGTCAGGGGTGTCCGCAGATCGTGAGAAATGGACCGCAGCAAATTGGCCCGGAGCTGTTCGTTCTGGGCCAGGAGCTTTGCCTCCTCCTTCTCCCGGGCGTTGCGGCTGCTCTCCAGAGCCAGGGCGCATTCGCCCAGAATGGACAGCATGACGCTGTTTTCGAAGGCGTCCAGGGGGCCGTCAGACGCCTCGATGCCCACGACGCCATGAACCCGGTCGTTGACCCGGATGGCGTAGTACATATTTTGGGCGTCGGGGAAGGTGTCGGTGGAGGCGCCTGCCCTGCGGTTGTGTTCCAGCACCCACCGGGCCACCTGAGGCTCCCATTGGAAGGGCACGTCGGCGTTGCGGAAAAACCGGGGCTGCTCCGGGTTCCCGTCCGCCGCGGGGCACAGGGCCAGGCTCCTGCCCAGCAGCTTGGACAGCTGCCCGGCGGCGGCGTCAAAGATGTCCGCGTCGGACAGGGCTTTTTGCAATAGCTGGTTGGTTTCAAACAGCAGGTTGGTCCGGTAGGCCGCCTGGGCCGACTGCCGGGCGTGTAGCTTCAGCCTGGATGCCAGGGAACCGGCAATCAGGGAGGCCAGGAGCATCACAAGAAAGGTGACCGGGTAGCTGCGGTCATAGGCCTTCAGGGAAAGCTGCGGGGCCGTGAAGAAGAAGTTGAACACCAGCACGCTTCCGATGGCGGAAAGCACATTGCTCACATGGCTGGTGGTCATGACGGCGGCGATCAGAACCCCCAAAAGGTAGATGGTGATGATGTTGGCCTCCGTAAGGCCCAGGTGGGAGAAAAGAAAGCCCACCAGGGTGGCCAGCACCAGGATTCCCAGAGAAATGGCATTGTCCCGAAGCAGAACCCGGAAATCCAGCCGTTTTTTTGGCTTTTTCCGGTGGTAGCCCAGGTCCGAGGCGGCGTCGGGGATGATGTGAATGTCCAGATTGGGGGCGATTGCAATGAGCTTTTCCGTCAGGGTGGGCTTTCCCAGCAGATGCCGTCTTGTGGCGGTGCTGCGTCCGATGACGATCCGGGACACCCCGGAAAGCCGGGCGTACTCGGCGATCTGGTAGGACACATCGTCTCCGTAGACCGTCTCAATGGTGGCCCCCAATTGCTCCGCCAGCCGGATATTGGATTGCAGCCTTGCCTTGTCCGGCTCGGCCATGGCGGCGTGATCCGGGGTCTGGACGAACAGCGCCGTAAAGCTGCACCGAAACGCCTCCGCCATCCGGGCCGCCGTGCGGATGATCTTGGCGTTGGAGGGGGCGGAGGACAGACAGACCAGAATATGCTCCGGCCGGTTTTCACTTGTTTCCTGCCGCTGCATAAAAAACACCTCCACGGAATTTGCGCGCGACCTTCTGTAGGGGATGAAAGAAGAATGGTTATCGGGCCCAGTCAGCAAATGCACCCACTGTAGGGGAGGGTCATGACCCTCCCGGCGGCAGGCGCCGGGTTTATTCACAAATATGGGCGAATCCGCAGAGAGTTTGCTCGAATTCGCCGAAATGCGGCACAAATTGTTTTTGCGTACTGCCGGGAGGGTCATGACCCTCCCCTACAGTGGGCGTTGCGAAAAACGATCATTTTGCCGCATTTCAAAGGCCCGGCCGAGTTATGCCGATAAGCATTTTGTTTATTATCTAATCCAGCTCCTCCCTGCGGAGCATCCTTGTGCATTATACCACAGGGTCCTCCGGTTTTCCACCGCTCCCGGGGTCCTTCTTTTCCGTCGTTTCATCCAAAACCCGGTCCAGCCGCCGGAGGAGGCAAAACAGATACCCCAGCCCCGCCAGAAAGGCCAGCACCGCCGCGATCATCATGTTTTTCCCCTCCTTCGTTCCGGTCAGATCCGGAAGCATTTTTGCAGATCCCTGTATTTTCCCACCACCATCAGAGTCTTTCCCTCACACAGCAGGGTGTCGGGGGTCACAAAGGAATCCAGCTTGTTGTTGTGCCTTACAGCCATGATGTTCACATTGTATTTCTTCCGGATGTCCACCTGGCCAACGGTTTTCCCCAGCCAGGCGGTGGGAATGGTTACTTCAAAAATGGCGTGGTCCCCGTCCAGCTCGATGTAGTCCAGAATGTGGTCGGCGCTGAACCGGATGGCGGTCCAGTTGGCAAGCTGCTTTTCCGGGTAGACCACCTCGTCGGCGCCGTTGCGCAGGAGGAACTTGGCGTGAACGTCCCTGGCCGCCCGGGAGACCACCATTTTGGCCCCCAATTCCTTCAGCAGAGAGGTGGTTTCCAGAGAGCTTTGAAAATCGTTGCCGATGGCCACGATGCATACATCATAGTTGTCGATGCCCAGAGACTTCAAAAAGGGCTGGCTGGTGCTGTCGCCGATCTGGGCGTTGGTCACATAGGGCAGCACCTCCTGGATTCGGGCTTCCTCCTTGTCCACGGCCATGACCTGATGGTTCAGTTGGTTCAGCTTCATGGCGATGTGCCTTCCGAACCGGCCCACGCCGATGAGCAAAATGGATTTCATCGAAACGTCCTCCTTATCCCACGGTGATTTTTTCCTGGGGCAGACGGGATAACTGCTGCCCGCTGCCGGAGACGGCTGCAAAGATCAGGGTCAGGCCGCCAACCCGGCCAAAGAACATAAGGCCCATGAGAATCAGCCGGGACACCCCGCCCAAGGTGGGGGTGATGCCCAGGGTCAGGCCCACGGTGCCGATGGCCGAGGCTGTCTCAAAGAGGCACGCCCCCATGGGCAGCCCCTCCACGCGGCTGATAATCATGCCGCCCAGTAAAAACAGGGTGATGTACAGAATGAAGATGGTAGCGGCGTTTTTCACCGTCTCGTCGGAGATTCGCCGTCCGAAGACATTGGGGCTGCTTTTCCGCCGGAACACGGAGAAGGCACACAGCAGCAGCACCGCCAGGGTGGTGGTTTTCATGCCGCCTGCTGTGGAGCCGGGGGAGCCGCCGGTGAGCATCAGCGCCGTCAGCACCCACTGGCCCGTCTCCGACAGGGCGGTCAGGTCCGCGGTGTTGAAGCCGGCGGTTCTGGGGGTCACGGACTGAAACAGGGAGCAGAAAATCCGCTCCTTCAGGGGCAGGTCCTCAAATTCAAGGAAGAAGAAGTACACGGCGGGCAGCAGCACCAGAGCGGCCGTCACCGTCAGAATCACCTTGCTCTGCATCCGGTAGCGTCTGAAATGCCAGCCGTTGCGGCGAATGTCGTCCCAGGTCAGAAAGCCCAGGCCGCCTATGACAATGAGGGCCACTACCACCAGATTCACCACCGGCTGGGCCTCATAGGAGGTCAGGGAGGAGTAGGGACTCCTGACGCCCATCAGGTCGAAGCCCGCGTTGCAGAAGGCGGAGACGGAATGAAACACCGCCATCCACAGCCCCCGGAGCGGGCCGAAGTCCCGGCAGAACACGGGAGCCAGCAGTGCCGCGCCCAGCAGCTCTATGGCGAAGGTGGCCTTCAGAATGAAGCCCGTAAGCCGGACGATGCCGCCCACCTGGGGGGCCGAAATGGCCTCCTGCATGGTGCTGCGCTGCATCAGGCCGATCTTCCTGCCGGAGATCATGGCAATGGCTGCCGCCACCGTAATGACGCCCATGCCGCCCACCTGGATCAGCAGCAGGATCACCCCCTGGCCGAAGGAAGACCAGTAGGTGGCGGTGTCCCGCACGATGAGCCCCGTGACGCACACCGCCGAGGTGGCGGTAAACAGGGCGTCCTGAAAGGGCGCGCGATGGCCGCCGGAGGTGGCGAAGGGCAGCGACAGCAGCAACGCCCCCACCAGAATGGCCCCAAGAAAGCCAAACATAATGATTTGCGCCGAGGTCAGCCGGCGTTTTCCACGAAACAGATTCCACACAGGGACATCCCTCCATTTTCCCCATCATAACCACGGGGAGATAAAGAGGACATAAAGCTACCGCCCGCCGCATTAAGATTCCATAAAGACAGCCTCCAAATAAGAGGTGCGGCCCCGTGGGGCCGCACCTCTTATTTGACGCCCGGGCAGATGCCTCAGGGGTGACTGTTGGACAGGATCAGATAGCCGTCGTCCGTGGGCTGCAGAACCGCCATGCGCTCCGGCTCCGCCTCGGCCTCCCTGACAAAATTGCCGTTGCAGTAATACATCTGAATCGTGCCGTCCGGCTGGATATAGGCACTGTGTACCAGAATCTGGATGGCGTTGGTGTCGCCATGGCTCAGGTAATAGCAATCCGCGTCTTCCCAATAAGTCAGATCCTCCAGACCGACGCCTGCGGTGTCCTCCAGGGACAGGCCCAGATACTGCTGAAGAACCTCCTCCATCCGGGCGGTGGGAATCCGGGTAATGTCCAGCTGACACTCAAATTCAGACCATACGCTCTCCAGATAGGTTCGCTCCTCCTCCGAAAGCACCTCGTCCGTCTCCAGGATTCCCCTGTAGAACAGCTCCTTCAGGTTGATTTCCTCCGGCGTTTGGAACGCGCTTGTGAGGGCCTGGGAGTACCAGCCATTGGGATCTCCAAACAGTGCTTGCAGCCGAGAAAGGGTCTGCTCATCCACAGCTTCGCCCTCCGGCTGGAACACGGCGGGCTGCGTGGTTTCCTCTGTCGTGGTTTCCACAGGCGTTGTGTCCGGAGCTGTGGTGCCTTCGGTGGAACCGGTCG
>JBJDYK010000084.1:0-2017 GCA_051867275.1 Faecousia sp. | reverse complement strand
GCAAACCTGGCAAAGAGCATCAACCGCACGATCAAGCAGAAGCAAATCAAGAAAGGAGGCACCGTCAATGGGCAGACTCAGCGAATTGGGCATGGCAATCAGAGACCTGCGCAGCGCCGCCGCTACGATTAACGATGTGGCAGATACCCTGGCAGAGATGTTCAGCACCGCATCGGCTGATGAAGCCCCTGCCGCTGCCGCTCCTGCTGAACCCGCACTGACCTTGGAGCAGGTCAGAGCCGTCCTTGCGGACAAGTCCCGCCAGGGTCATACCGCCGAGATCCGCGCTCTGCTCCAGAAGTACGGCGCAGCCAAGTTGTCGGGCATCGATCCCATCCACTATACGGCACTGGTTGCCGAAGCGGAGGTGCTGACAGATGCCACCTAAAGGACACGCTATCCTGTCCGCATCCTCATCCGAGCGGTGGCTCCACTGCCCACCCTCCGCAAGGCTGTGCGAAGCCTATGAGGACAAAGGCAGTGATTACGCTGCCGAGGGCACCGATGCCCACACCCTTTGCGAGTACCGACTGAAACAGGCTCTGGGCATTCCTGCGGAAGACCCCATCGAGAATCTGTCCTGGTACAACGAGGAGATGGAAGAATGTGCCGCCGGGTATGCCGCCTATGTGGTGGAATTACTGGAAACCGCAAAGCAGACCTGTGCCGACCCCGTGGTCATGATCGAACAGCGGGTGGACTTCTCCCGCTGGGTCAAAGAGGGCTTTGGCACGGCAGACTGCATTCTCATTGCCGATGGCGTCCTCAACATCGTGGACTACAAGCACGGCAAGGGTGTAGAGGTCAGTGCCGTGGCAAATCCCCAGATGCAGCTTTATGCTCTGGGTGCCCTGGAAATCTTCGATGGCATCTACGACATCGATACCGTCCGCATGACCATCTTCCAGCCCCGGAAGTCCAACATCAGCGTGGATCAGATGGATAAGGCAGCCCTGTATGAATGGGCGGATACCGAACTGACCCAGAAGGCACAGCTTGCTTACGAAGGCCAAGGCGACTTCAGCTGTGGTGAGTGGTGCCGGTTCTGCAAGGCGAAAGCCGAATGCAGAGAGCGGGCCGAAGCGAACCTGGCTCTTGCCCGGTACGAATTCCAGGCTCCCGCGCTCCTCGATGATGAGGAGATCGCCGATATTCTCGGCAAGGTCGATGCTCTCACCGCCTGGGCATCCGATGTGAAGGAATACGCCCTTCAGCAGGCAGTCAGCGGTAAGGAATGGGCTGGCTGGAAACTGGTCGAGGGCCGTTCCAACCGCAAGTACACCAGTGAAGCCGCCGTTGCCGCCGCTGTGGAAGGCGCAGGCTTCGACCCCTATGAGCGAAAAGTCCTCGGCGTCACCGCCATGCAGAAGATGCTCGGCAAGACCCGCTTCGAAGAACTTCTCGCACCCTACATTGAAAAGCCGCAAGGCAAACCGACGCTCGTGCCGGAGAGCGACAAACGTCCGGCAATGAATACAGCCAAAAACGATTTTATGGAGGAATTTTAATATGTCTAACACTGCAAACAGAGTCACCAATCCCATGAAGGTCATCACCGGTCCCGACACCCGTTGGTCTTATGCCAACGTCTGGGAACCCAAGAGCATCAACGGCGGCACTGCCAAGTACAGCGTCAGCCTCATCATCCCCAAGTCCGACGTCAAAACGGTCGCAAAGATCAAGGCGGCTATCGAGGCTGCCTACCAGGAGGGGCAGGCCAAGCTGAAGGGCAACGGTCGTTCCGTTCCCCCTCTCGCCGCCATTAAGAACCCCCTGCGCGATGGTGATGTGGAAAGACCCGATGATCCCGCCTACGCCAACGCTTACTTCGTCAACGCCAACTCTGCTACTGCTCCCGGCATCGTGGACGCTGACCGCAATCCCGTGCTGACCCGCTCTGAGGTCTACTCTGGCGTGTACGGCCGCGCCAGCATCAACTTCTATGCCTTCAATAGTAACGGAAACAAGGGTATCGCCTGCGGTCTGAACAACCTGCAGCTGATTCGTCCCGGTGAAC
>JBJDYK010000083.1:0-11092 GCA_051867275.1 Faecousia sp. | reverse complement strand
GGAGGGTCATGACCCTCCCCTACGGGTGCAGTGCTATAAATTTCCGTTTACCGCTCCTCCCCTATAGCCGCTCTACCACGGTTCCCTTTTCCCGGCAGAGGTTCACGAAGCTGTCCGGCATGTCCCGGTCCGTCAGAATCAGGGACATCTGCTCCACGGTTCCGTAGGTCAGCAGGCCCGCCTCGCCCAGCTTGCTGGAGTCCGCCAGGAGGAAGGCCTTCTGGCTCTGGGCCACGGCGGTGCGCTTGAGCTCATATTCCAGGTAGCTGGAAACCCCCAGGGCGCCGTTGGGCAGCAGGGCCGACACACCCATGAAGGCCTTGGTGTGCTGATACCGGGTCAGATATTCGGCGGTGCTGCCGTCCAGAATGGCGTTGGTCCGGCGGTTGTACATGCCTGGCAGAATCACCAGATTCACGTTGCTTTTTTCGTAGGCCTTCACAATGATGGGCAGGCTCGGGGTGACGATGGTCACATGCTTGTGGTCCTGCAGGCAGTCGATCAGGTGCATGGTGGTGGTGCCGGCGTCGATGTAGACGATGTCGCCGTCGTCAATGAGCGCCTCCGCCGCCTGGGCAATGGCCTGCTTCCGGTCCGGGTGGAGCATGGTCCGGCTGGTGAAGAGCGGAATCTCCTTGCGCTCCTTTACCCGGATGCCGCCGTAGACCTTCTCCACGACACCGGCCTTTACAAGACTCGCCACGTCGGAGCGAATGGTGTTCATGGATACCTCAAAAATATCGCACAGCTCCTGCATGGTCAGGCTCTGCCGCCGGGCCACCAGGGCCTCGATTTGCTTCCTTCTGGATTCTTTCATTCCGTTACCCCCGCTTGTTTTTTATCATCATACAGCCGTTTTAAAAAATTGTCAACTCTGTTATCAAATTTGGTATATTTGAAAGAGAATAGCGCAAAATTACTAGTAATATTACAATGAAATATTGACAACTTACCGATAACTTGCTATACTATTGTCAACTAAATGGGCGGCAGAGCCGTCCTCCACATCAATACATACCGGGAGGTTTTATTATGGAGACAATCAAAGTCGGCGTCGCCGGCTATGGCACCATCGGCCAGCGTCTGGCGGACGGCGTTGCCATGCAGGGCGACATGGAGCTGGTGGGCATCGCGGACCTGGCCCCCACCCTGGCACTTCAGGCCCTGCGGGAAAACGACATGATCGGCGCCAACGGCGTCAAGTACAACCTGTACCTGGTGGGCGGCGCCGACGAGGCTGCCTTTGCCGCCAAGGACATCCCCGTAGCGGGTACCTTTGAGGAGCTGTGCAAGAAGGTTGACATCATGCTGGACTCCTCCCCCGGCGGTGTGGGCGCCAAGAACAAGGAGCTGTACACCAAGCTGGGCGTCAAGGCCATTTTCCAGGGCGGCGAGAAGAACAGCGTGGCCGATGTATTCTTCCACGGCTACGCCAACTACGAAAAAGGCCTGGGTATGGACTATCTGAAGCTGACCTCCTGCAACACCACGGGCCTGATCCGCACCGTGGACTGCCTGGACCGGGAAATCGGCATCGAGAAGGTTGCCATTACCATCATCCGCCGCGTGGCGGACCCCGGCGATTACCACCGGGGCCTGACCAACGCCCTGCAGATGGAGAAGGCCCCCACCCATCAGGCGGTGGACCTGATGACCATCATGCCCCATGTGAACGCCACCGGCATTCTGGTCCACACCCCCGTGACCCATGGCCACATCATCACCGTCCTGGCCACCGCTAAGGACGGGAAGAAGATCACCAAGGAGATGGCTCTGGAGGCATTCCGGAAGCATCCCAGAATCCGTGTGGTGTCCATCGACGAGGGCTTCAAGGGCAACGCCAGCCTCTTCAAGTACGCCCGGGACCTGGGCAACCGCCGGGGCGACATGTACGAGATCGGTCTGTGGGAGGATTCCATCGTGGAGAGCGGCAACGACATCATGTATGCCATCAACATTCCCCAGGAATCCGTCACCATCCCCGAGACCATCGACGGCATCCGCGCCGCCATGAAGATGCAGCTGACCCGGGAAGAAGGCACCGCGGAGACCAACAAGTATCTGCACATCGGCAAATTCAAGAAGTAAGCGTCAGGCGGCACAGAAGCGGCAAAGCCGTCTTCTGTGCCGCCACTTCGTATACAGGAGGTAATGTTTATGCGATTTGGCATCAAAACTCTGGACGATTTCGATTATTTCGGAAGGACGGTCCTGTGCCGGGTGGACATCAACCAGCCGGTGGACCGGGCCACCGATACCTTAAAATCCACCACCCGGATCGAGGCCTGCGTCCCCACCATCCGGGAACTCAGCGACAAAGGCGCAAAGGTGGTGCTTTTGGCCCACCAGGGCAGTGACATTGAATATAAGAATTACTACACCCTCCGCCCTCATCAAAAGGTCCTGCAGTCCCTTCTGGGCCGGGAGGTGAGGTTCATCGACGACGTGTGCGGTCCGGCTGCCCGGGCGGCCATCGGCGCTTTGCAAAACGGGGAGATTCTGCTGCTGGACAACGTGCGCTTCATGGCCGAGGAGCAGACGCTCTTTGAAACGAAGCTGCGGCTCACCCATGAACAGCAGGCCAAGACCCAGGTGGTGGAAAAGCTGGCCCCCCTGGCGGATCTGTATGTCTGCGACGCCTTCGCCGCCGCCCATCGGGACCAGCCCAGCCTCTGCGGCTTTGAGCAGGTGCTGCCCTCCGCCATGGGCCGCCTGTTTGAGAAGGAATACTGCGTGGTTTCGGAGCTGATGGCGGTGCCTGCCCGGCCCTGCGCCTTTGTTCTGGGCGGCTCCAAGATTTCCGACGCGTTTTTGATGATGGAAACCGTTCTGGCCAAGGGCGCGGCGGACCGGGTCCTTACCGGCGGTCTTGTGGGCAACATCCTCCTGGCCGCCAAGGGAGAGGAAATCGGCAAGGGCAGTATGGACTTTATTCTGAAATCCAACTACGGCTCCTACATCGACGTGGCCAGGGAGCTGTACGCCCGGTTCCCGGATAAGATCGTCCTGCCGGTGGACCTGGCCTGGGTGGAGAACGGCGTCCGGAAGGAATCTCCCGTGGGAAAGATTCCGGCGGAAATCATCTCCCTGGATGTGGGCAGCGGGACGGCAAGGCTGTACGCGGAAATAATCGCCGCCTCCGCCACCGTGTTTGTCAACGGCCCCATGGGCGTGTTTGAGGAGGAATCCACCGAGCTGGGCACCAAGGCGGTATGGGAAGCCCTGGGCGCCACCGGGGGCTACACCGTGGTTGGCGGCGGCGACAGCATCACCGCCACCACCAAATACGGCCAGACCGGGAACATCGACTACATCTGCACCGGAGGCGGCGCGCTCATCCGCTTCCTCACCGGCGAGGAGCTGCCGGTGGTGAAGGCGCTGCGTCACGGAGCCACAGTGGAGGTGCGGCCATGAAGCTGGAATTTGGATTCGGCACCGGCACCCAGACCGTGGAGCTGCCGGAGGAGAATCTCCTGGGCGTCCTTACGGCCAACCCGGTGGTCTATGACCTGACCGGTCAGGCGGAGGTGGAGCGTGCTCTGGCGTCGCCCATCGGAGCGCCCATGCTGGAGGAAGTGGTGCATCCCGGAGAGAAAATCGCCATCATTACCTCCGACATCACCCGCCCCTGTCCCACCTGGCACATTCTGCCGCCGCTGCTGGACCGGCTGTACCGTGCCGGGGTCCGGAAGGAGGACATCACCCTGGTCTTCGCTCTTGGCTCCCACCGGCATCACACCCCGGAGGAGATGCGCCACCTGGCCGGTGACCGGGCCTGGGCGGAGATCGCCTGCGTGGATTCCGATCCGGAGGACTGCGTGCACATGGGCGTCACCCGCCGGGGAACGCCGGTGGACATCACACGGGTCGTGGCGGAGGCGGATCGCCGGATCTGCCTGGGCAACATTGAGTACCACTATTTCGCCGGCTATTCCGGCGGGGCCAAGGCCATTATGCCCGGCGTATCCACCCGAACCGCCATCCAGGTGAACCATTCCATGATGGTCCGTCCCGAGGCCCAGGCGGGAAAGCTGGAGGGCAATCCCATCCGGGAGGACATTGAGGAAGCGGGGGCCATTTGCGGTGTGGACTATCTTGTCAACGTGGTTCTGGACGAGCATAAGAACATCATCCATGCCGTGGCCGGTGACGTGACCCAGGCCCACCGGGCCGGCTGCCGGTTCCTGGACCGGCTGTACCGGAAGGAAATCGAGGCCCGGGCGGACATCGTGCTGGTGAGCCAGGGAGGCGCGCCCAAGGACCTGAACCTGTACCAGACCCAGAAGGCCCTGGACAACGCCAAGCATGCCGTCCGCCCCGGCGGCGTCATCATTCTCATAGGCTCTTGTAAGGAAGGGCTGGGAGAGAAGACCTTCCAGACCTGGATTCAGGAGGCCCATTGCCCCGAAGACCTGACCCGGCGAGTCCGAACCAACTTCCAGTTGGGAGGCCACAAGGCGGCAGCCATCGCCCTGGTGCTGGAGAACGCCTCGGTTATCCTGGTGTCGGAGATGCCGGAGGATCTTGTGCGGCAGTGCTTCCTGACGCCCTTTGCCACCGCCCAGGAGGCCCTGGACGAAGCCTTCCGGATTTTGGGACCACAGGCTACGGTTCTGGCCATGCCCTACGGCGGCTCCACCCTGCCCCATGTGACGGATTGAACTCCGGAGCATCGGCCCTGCCGCCACCCATCCGATGCCTGCAAATTTGCGTTTATCGCACCCATCCTACGGCGGTACTTTCGTTTACGCACCTGTAGGGCGGGGGCATGCCCCCGCCGGGCACCGATTATTATCAGTGCAGTTGCGTCAAAAACACATTTCCCGCCGTAAACCACCCATTTTGTGAATGATTGGTACTGCCTACTGTTTTGCAACTGCCCGGCGGGGTCATGACCCCGCCCTACGGCGATGTGCGGTAAATTACAATTTATATGGCTTTATATGGGTGCCATGAAAGGAAACCCATTGACCGAGCGAAATTTCCGTGATAGAATGACAAATAAGTGAGCGTTTCACCATGAGGAGGAAAATTATGAACTATGCAGAAGAGTCCCTCCGGCTCCACGGGGAGTGGAAGGGAAAAATCGAAGTGGTGGCCACGGTGCCTGTGGCAACCAAGGATGACCTGTCCCTGGCCTACACCCCAGGCGTGGCCCAGCCCTGCCTGGAGATTCAGAAGGACGTCAACAAAAGCTATGACCTGACCCGCCGCCACAACCTCTGCGCCGTCATTACCGACGGCTCCGCCGTTTTGGGTCTGGGCGACATCGGCCCCGAGGCCGGTATGCCCGTCATGGAGGGCAAGTGCGTGCTGTTCAAGGCCTTCGGCGGCGTGGATGCCTTCCCTCTGTGCGTCAAGACCAAGGACGTGGACGAATTTGTTAACGCCGTTTATCTGATTTCCGGCTCCTTCGGCGGCATCAACCTGGAGGACATCTCCGCCCCCCGGTGCTTTGAAATCGAGCGGAAGCTGAAGGAAAAGTGCGACATTCCCATTTTCCACGACGACCAGCACGGCACCGCCGTCATCACCCTGGCCGGCCTCACCAACGCCCTGAAGGTGGTGGGCAAGAAGAAGGAGGATGTGAAGGTGGTCACCTCCGGCGCGGGCGCCGCGGCTATCTCCATCGTGAAGCTGCTGCTGTCCGCCGGATTCCGCAACATCGTCATGACCGACCGGACGGGCGCTATCTACGCCGGCCGGGAGGGCCTCAACTGGATTAAGGAGGAAATGGCCCAGGTCACGAACCTCCAAAAGGAACAGGGCAAGCTGGCCGACGTCATCAAGGGCGCCGATGTGTTCATTGGCGTCTCCGCCCCCGGCACCCTCACCACCGACATGGTGAGAACCATGAATCAGGACGCCATCGTCTTTGCCTGCGCCAACCCCACCCCCGAGATTTTCCCCGACGACGCCAAGGCCGGCGGCGCCAAGGTGGTTTCCACGGGCCGGTCCGACTACCCCAACCAGATCAACAATGTGCTGGCCTTCCCCGGCATCTTCCGGGGCACCTTCGATGTCCGGGCCTCCGACATCAACGAGGAAATGAAGATGGCTGCCGCTCAGGCTCTGGCGGGCCTCATCTCCGACGAGGAGCTGTCCGCGGACTACATCATCCCCAAGGCTTTTGACCCCAGAGTGGGCCCCGCCGTCGCCAAGGCCGTGGCGGAAGCCGCCCGGGCTACCGGCGTGGCAAGAATCTGAAAGTAAAACCATAAGGAGGAAATGATATGGATGCATCCCTGAATCAGCAGCTGACGAAGCTGGCACTGGAGATTCGCATCGGCATTGTGGAGGAGATCAAAGCCAGAGGCTTCGGCCATGTGGGCGGCAGTCTCTCCATTGCCGACGCGCTGGCAGTGCTCTACGGCTCCGTCATGCGCTACGATCCCAAGAATCCCAAGTGGCCCCAGCGGGACAAGCTGGTCTGCTCCAAGGGCCATGCCGGTCCCGCGGTGTACGCGGCTCTGGCAGTGAAGGGCTTCTTCCCCTATGAGGACCTGAAGACCCTGAACCAGCCCGGCACCTACCTGCCCAGCCACTGCGATAAGAACAAGACCCCCGGTGTGGATATGACCACCGGCTCTCTGGGTCAGGGCACCTCCCTGGCCGTGGGCATCGCCCTGGGCGACAAGCTCCAGGGTCTGGACAGCAAGACCTATCTGATCGTGGGCGACGGTGAGGCCAACGAGGGCCAGGTCTGGGAGGCCGCCATGTTTACCGCCGGCAAAAAGCTGACCAATCTGGTCTGGCTGGTGGACGACAACAAGAAGCAGTTGGACGGCTACACCAAGGACATCCTGCCTCAGTTTGACCTGGAGGCCAAGTTCGCCGCCTTCGGGTTTGACGCCAAGCGCATCGACGGCAACGACATTGCCCAGCTTTACGAGGTCCTCACCGCCCCCGTGGGGGACAAGCCCAAGGCCATCATTCTGGACACCGTAAAGGGCAAGGGCGTAACTGAGGTGGAGAACACCATGGGCAACCACTCCATGACCGTGGGCCCCGAGGTGTGCGACAAGTGGCTGGAAGAGCTTCAGGCCAAGCTGGCCGAGCTGCGGTAAGGAGGGGTTCCAATGAAGATTGTCTATACGGGTGAAAAGGACAAGCGCCTTTACAAGGATGTGCTGGGCCAGACCATCGGCCGTCTGCTGGAGGAGGATGAGAAGGTTCTCTACCTGGACGCCGACCTTATGAGCTGCATCGGCACCGCCAAGCTGCCCGCAAAAACCGACCGGGCCATTGACTGCGGCATCGCCGAGGCCAACATGGTGGGCATCGCCTGCGGCGCGTCGTCCGTGGGTCTCAAGCCCATTGTCCATTCCTTCGGCCCCTTCGCCTCCCGCCGCTGCTATGACCAGGCCTTCCTGTCCGGCGGCTATGCCGGCAACCCCATCACCATCATCGGCTCCGACCCCGGCATCACCGCCGCCTTCAACGGAGGCACCCATATGCCCTTTGAGGACATGGCTCTGTACCGCGCCATTCCCGGCGCCACCGTGGTGGACGTGACCGACGTGCCCATGCTGATCGCCTTCCTGGAGATGGCCGGGGACCTGCCCGGTGTGAAGTATATCCGGGTGGGCCGCAAGGCCTCCCAGCAGGTCTATGAGGACGGCACTAGGTTCCAGGTGGGCAAGGGCTGCGTCCTGCGTGAGGGCAAGGACGCCGTCATCGTTGCCTGCGGCATCATGGTCCACGAGGCCATGCAGGCCGCCGCCAAGCTGGCCCAGGAGGGCATCGAGGCAGCGGTCATCGACCCCGTCACCGTGAAGCCTCTGGACGAGGATCTGATCCGGACCTACGCCGCCAAGACCGGCGTGGTGGTCACGGCCGAGAACCACAATAAGATCGGCGGCCTGTACAGTGCCGTGAAGGAGTGCCTGGACGGCGAAGCCAAGGTTGGCTATGTGGCCGTGGAGGACACCTTCGGCGAAGTGGGCCCCCAGGATTACCTGCGCACCCGCTTTGACCTGACTGACGACCACATCGTCCGGGTGGTAAAGGAAACCCTGAAGAAAGCCGGAAAATAATACTTCCCATAAAGCAAGCCGCCGGTCCCCCGGCGGCTTGCTTTACCGCACCCGTAGGGCGGCGTTCCATAAATTTCCGTTTATCGTATCTACCCTACGGCGGTACTCTCGTTTACGCATTTGTAGGGCGGGGTCATGACCCCGCCGGGCACCGATTATCTGCGATGCAATTGCGGAAAATGCGCATTTCTCGCCGTAAATCTCCCATTTTACTGTTTATCGGTACTGCCTACAGACTTGCAATTGCCCGGCGGGGGCATGCCCCCACCCTACGGCGATGTGCGGTAAATTTCCGTTTACCCTCTGTGGGAGCCGTCCACGGCATATATTTTGAGTTTTTTATGGATTTTTGGAAATTGTGTGGTATAATGAAGAAAATTCGCTTATTTGAAAGGATGATTCCCTTTGTCACTTTCCGCCAGCGCCCCCTGGGTGAAATTCTATGGTAACACCCCGGCACATATCGACTATCCCCATAAAACCATGTACCAGATGGTAGCCCAGACCGCCCGGGAATACCCCGGGAACATCGCCTACCAATTCATGGGCAAAAAGACCGACTACGCCACCTTCATGCAGCGGGTGGACCTGACCGCCCGGGCCTTTGCCGCCATGGGGATTGGGCGGGGCGACCGGGTGACCATCTGTATGCCCAACTCCCCCCAGGGTGTGGACTGCTTCTACGCCCTGAACCGTCTGGGCGCCATTCCCAATATGATTCATCCTCTGTCCGCTCCCAAGGAGATCGCCTTCTACCTGAACGTGTCCCACAGCAAGGCCATTGTGACCCTGGACCAGTTCTACTACAAGGTGGCGGAGATTCTGCCCGACCTGGAAAGTCCCTGCCGGATGATTATTGCCCGGATTCAGGATGAGCTGCCGGGCGTCAAGAAAATGCTCTATCCCCTGACCAAAACCGCCCGGGCCGTTCAGAAGCTGCCCAGGGAGGGGTATCTTCTCTGGAGCGACTTCCTGGCCGGGGCAAAGTCCTGCCGGGAGCTGCCCCCCGATGAGGGAAAGTTCGATGAATGCGGCGCCATCCTCTACTCCGGCGGCACCACCGGCACCACCAAGGGCATCATGCTTTCCAACCTGAACTTCAACGCCCTGGGGCTTCAGACCATCGCCGCCTCCGGTCTGACCTCCGTGGCGGGTCTTAAAATGCTGTCGGTCATGCCCCTGTTCCACGGCTTCGGTCTGGGCATCGGCATCCATACGGCTCTCATCGGCGGCGCCACCTGCGTTCTGCTGCCCCAGTTCAATATCAAAATTTATGCCGATACCCTGAAAAAGGAGCGGCCCAACCTGATTCCCGGCGTGCCTACCCTGTTTGAGGCACTGCTGCGGGCGGATTCGTTGGATGGCGTGGACCTGAGCTTCCTGAAGGGCATCTTCTCCGGCGGCGATTCCCTGTCCACGGAGCTGAAAAAGAAGGTGGACCAGTTCCTGAAGGACCACAACTGCTCCGAGCAGATTCGGGAGGGCTACGGCACCACCGAATGCGTCACCGCCTCCTGCCTGACCCCCAAGGACTACGCCCGCTCCGGCTCCATCGGCGTACCCTTCCCCGATACCTATTATAAAATCGTGAAGCCCGGCTCCACGGAGGAACTGCCCCCCAACACCGAGGGTGAAATCTGCGTCTGCGGCCCCACGGTGATGCTGGGCTACATGGACAATCCCGAGGAAACCGCTCAGACCCTCCGCCGCCACACCGACGGCCGCATCTGGCTCCACACCGGCGACCTGGGTCACATGGATCAGGACGGCTTCGTGTACTTCCGCCAGAGAATGAAGCGGATGATTATCACCTCCGGCTACAACGTCTATCCCTCTCAGTTGGAAAACATCATCGACGGCCACGAGAAGGTGCTGCTGTCCTGCGTCATCGGCGTGAAGGACCCCTACCGGGTTCAGCGGGTGAAGGCCTATGTGGTGCCCATGCCCGGCATTGAGCCCACCGAGGAGCTGAAAAAAGAGCTGCTGGACTACTGCGCCGGCCACATTGCCAAATACGCCATGCCCAGAGAGATCGAGTTCCGCACGGAGCTGCCCAAGACTCTGGTGGGCAAGGTGGCCTACCGGGTGCTGGAGGAGGAAGCCAACAGCCAGGTGGAGACACAGGAATGAAAAAGCGCATCTGGGAACTGGACGCCTTCCGGGGGCTGTGCATCATCGGCATGATTGCCGTCCACCTTGTCTATGACCTGGTGGAGCTGTATGCCCTGGTGGACTGGACCTATCCTCCCTTCTTCTCTCTGATTAAAAACTGTGGCGGGGTGCTGTTTCTCCTGCTGTCCGGCATCTGCGTCACCTTAGGCTCCCATCCCGTGAAGCGGGGCCTGCTGGTCTTTGGCTGCGGCATGCTGTGTACCCTGGCCACCGCCGGCATGTACTGGCTTGACTACGCGGGAAAGGGCATGGTGATCTACTTCGGCGTCCTCCACTGCCTGGGTCTGTGTATGGTTCTGTGGCCCCTGTTTAAAAGGCTGCCTGCATTGACACTGGCTGCCCTGGGTGCGGGACTTGCTGCCCTGGGCCTGTGGATGGGCACCGTCACCGTAAGCACCCATTTGCTCGTCCCTCTGGGGCTGACCTATCCGGGCTTTCAGTCCTCCGATTATTTCCCTCTGCTTCCCAACCTGGGCTACTTCCTGGTGGGTGCCTTCCTGGGGAAAACCCTGTACCGGAAACAGGAGACCCTGCTGCCCAAAGTCAACCCGGCATGGGGTCCGGTCCGCTTCCTGGGCTGGTGCGGCCGTATGTCCCTGTTTATCTACCTGCTCCACCAGCCGGTGCTGACCGGCCTCATGGAGCTGTATGTTCTGATTTTCCGCTAACGCGCGCCCCCTCAAACCGAGGGGGCGTTTCCGCTTGCACCGGCCCGTCCGCCACCGCCGCACCCCCTGTCATCCTGAGCGCAGCGAAGGATCTCAAACAGGGCAGTACCGTCAAGGAGATCCTTCGCTGCGCTCAGGATGACAGGGGGTGCCATTCCAAGTGGTAAACGGAAATTTATAGCACTGCACCCGTAGGGGAGGGTCATGACCCTCCCG
>JBJDYK010000082.1:0-2041 GCA_051867275.1 Faecousia sp. | reverse complement strand
CGCTACCTTAGGACCGTTATAGTTACGGCCGCCGTTTACCGGGGCTTCAATTCAAGGCTTCTCTCGCGATGACCTCTCCTCTTAACCTTCCGGCACCGGGCAGGTGTCAGGCTGTATACCTCATCTTTCGATTTCGCACAGCCATGTGTTTTTGTTAAACAGTTGCCTGGACCTATTCTCTGCGCCTCCATCACTGGAGGACCCTTTATCCCGAGGTTACAGGGTCAATTTGCCTAGTTCCTTAACCGTGACTCACTCGAGCGCCTTAGTATATTCAACCCGACCACGTGTGTCCGTTTCGGTACGGGTGCCACATGGATATGTTTAGCGGATTTTCTCGGGAGCTTGCTTACGTCCGCTGTCGCCTCACGCAAGCGTTCGGCGTACTGTCAGGTTCGGCTCTCCCCGTGGATTTGCCTGCGGGAATCAACGCCTACACCCTTCAACCGGCTATTCCGTCAGCCGGCGGGACTGTCACTTCTCCGTCTCCACGTCACTCCATGGGGCAGTGACGGAATCTTGACCGTCTCTTCCATCGGCCTCGCCGTTCGGCTGAGCCTTAGGTCCCGACTCACCCTGATCCGATTAGCGTTGATCAGGAATCCTTGGTCTTTCGGCGGGAGGGTTTCTCGCCCTCCTTATCGTTACTCATACCTACATTTGCTTTTCCATGCGCTCCAACAAGGGTCATCCCTCATCTTCGACGCGGCATGGAATGCTCCCCTACCATCCTTTAAGGATCCACGGCTTCGGCACGGGATTTATGCCCGATTATTATCCACGCCGGATCGCTCGACTAGTGAGCTGTTACGCACTCTTTAAATGAATGGCTGCTTCCAAGCCAACATCCTAGCTGTCTCTGCGACCCGACCTCGTTAGTTCAACTCAACCCCGATTTCGGGGCCTTGGCCGGTGGTCTGGATTCTTCTCCTCTCGGACGCGGACCTTAGCACCCGCGCCCTCACTCCATCGAATATATATCGCGCATTCGGAGTTTATCTGGACTTGATAGGCGGTGAAGCCCTCGCATCCAATCAGTCGCTCTACCTCACGATATACTCTCGACAGGCTGCACCTAAATGCATTTCGGGGAGTACGAGCTATCTCCGGGTTTGATTGGCCTTTCACCCCTACCCTCAGCTCATTGGAACACTTTTCAACGTATACCCATTCGGACCTCCAGTTGGTGTTACCCAACCTTCATCCTGGCCAAGGGTAGATCACCCGGTTTCGCGTCTGCCCCCCATGACTCAACGCCCTGTTCGGACTCGCCTTCGCTTCGGCTCCGCTGATCCATCAGCTTAACCTCGCCAGGGAGGGCAACTCGTAGGTTCATTATGCAAAAGGCACGCCGTCACATCTAAACGATGCTCCGACCGCTTGTAGGCAGACGGGTTCAGGGTCTCTTTCACTCCTCTGCTCGAGGTGCTTTTCACCTTTCCCTCACGGTACTGGTTCGCTATCGGTCTCCCGGGAGTATTTAGCCTTGCGGGATGGGCCCCGCAGTTTCACGCAGGATTTCTCGTGCCCCGCGCTACTCAGGATACCACTACGCTTCGGCAACCATACGTGTAAGGGGCTGTCACCCGCTACGGCCGCCCTTTCCAGGGGCGTTCCACTTGGTTGCTTTCTTGCGATGTCGTGGTCCTACAACCCCCGCACCGCCTGGACGGTGCGGGTTTGGGCTCCTCCGCGTTCGCTCGCCACTACTTGCGGAATCATATGTTATTTTCTCCTCCTATGGGTACTTAGATGTTTCAGTTCCCCACGTTCGCCCCGGCTATGCCGGTGACGGGCCTCCAGCCCGCCGGGTTGCCCCATTCGGACATCCACGGATCAAGGGATATTTGCTCCTCCCCGTGGCTTTTCGCAGCTTATCGCGTCCTTCGTCGCCTCCGAGAGCCAAGGCATCCACCGTCTGCCCTTGCTTACTTTCTGCTCGCCGCACTTTTACGTGCGGGTTGATATATCTCAAGCTCGCTCTGCTCGTTTTCTACTCGTTTCTCTACTCTTGATGTCCAACATGTCAAAGATCTCTTTT
>JBJDYK010000081.1:0-2116 GCA_051867275.1 Faecousia sp. | reverse complement strand
CGGGAGGGTCATGACCCTCCCCTACGGGTGCAGTGCTATAAATTTCCGTTTACGCCATCATGCACCGATTTGCTGGCCTGGCCCCACAAGCATTTTCTCGAAACGGTTGCCCTCGGGGCGGAAATGTGCTACAATGGGCAGGTACGCGAAAAGCCAACCGAAAGGAGCGACAACGATGCAATTTGCCCAGCAAATTCTGGATGAAGTGCGTAAGGCCGTAGTGGGTAAGGACCGGGTCCTGCTGTGGACCCTGGCAGCCATTGTGGCCCGTGGACATATATTGCTGGAGGACGTGCCCGGCGTGGGAAAAACCACCCTTGCCCTGGCGTTCTCCCGGGCGTTGAGCCTGGAATATGGCCGGGTCCAGTTCACCCCCGACGTGCTGCCCTCCGATGTGACGGGCTACTCTATTTATAGTAAGGAAACCGGCGCCATGACCTATCAGCCCGGGGCGGTGCTGTGCAATCTGTTCCTGGCCGACGAGCTGAACCGGGCCACCTCCCGGACCCAGTCCGCCCTGCTGGAGGCCATGGAGGAGGGTCAGGTCACGGTGGACGGCAAAACCTACCCCCTGCCCCGGCCCTTTACGGTCATCGCCACCCAGAACCCGGTGGGCGCCGCCGGTACCCAGCTTTTGCCCGACAGCCAGATGGACCGGTTCACCATTCGCCTGTCCATGGGCTATCCCGCTCCCAAGGACGAGCGGAACATGGTTCTGGGCCATCAGGGCGGGAATCCCTTAAGCCGCATCCGCCCCATTTTGAACCGAACCCAGCTTTCCCAGATTCAGGACCAGGCCGATGCCGTATATATAAAGGAGGAGGTGGTGGACTACATCGTCCGGCTGGTGGTGGCCACCCGGAACCACGCCTGCATCCTCCGGGGCGCCAGTCCCCGGGCAACCCTGTCCGTCACCGCCATGGCCAAGTCCATCGCCCACCTCAACGGCCGGGACTATGTGGTGCCCGGCGACGTGCAGGCCGTGTTCTGCGACACGGTGGCCCACCGGCTGCTGCTGACCCCCGACGCGGAGGCCCGCCGCATCAACCCCACGGAGCTGCTGGAGGACATTCTCCGGAACAATCCCCCTCCCCGGGCGAGGTAGGGCCATGGCGCGAAACCGGCTT
The DNA here is from genome assembly GCA_051867275.1 of Faecousia sp. Lineage (GTDB taxonomy): Bacteria > Bacillota > Clostridia > Oscillospirales > Oscillospiraceae > Faecousia. Next base: position 989 of record JBJDYK010000081.1, on the reverse strand, counting down.
ATCTACCTGACGGCGCTGCTGGCCGTCACGGTGTTTTTCGGCTTTTTCTATGCCTGGTTTTCGGAATTTCTGTGGCTGCTGATACTGGCGCTGCCCCTGCTGTCCCTTCTTTTGAGCATCCCCGCCATGGTGAAAACGGAGCTGAGTCTGGAAGCCCCCTCCCATGTGAGCCGGGGAGCCTCCGCACAACTGCATCTGCGCACCCGGGGTCTGTTTCCCCAGCCCCGGTGCCGGTTCCGGCTCCGGGTGAGCCTGTGCCAGTCCGGCCAGACCCGGGTCTACAAGGTGCGGCCCGACTCCCATCATATGCTGCTGGACCTGCCCACCGCCCACTGCGGTCTGGTCCGGTGCCAGGTGGACAAGGCCTGGATCTGCGATTACCTGGGCCTGTTCCGCTTTCCCCGCCGGTGGAACGGGGAGGCGGAAATTCTCATTCTGCCGGAGGCCCGGCCCCCGCGGGACCTGCCCGGCATCACACAGCTCAGTGCCACCGCCTTCCACCCCAAGCCGGGCGGCGGATATTCCGAATACCATGAGCTGCGGGACTACCGTCCCGGCGACAGCCTCCGCCAGGTACACTGGAAGCTGACCGCCAAAACGGACCGGGCCGTGGTGCGGGAGCCTCAGGAGCCGGAGCGGAAGCCCCTGCTGCTGACCCTGAACCTGCCCTCCGACCCGGCTGCCCTGGACAGCGTCCTGGACCAAACCGTGTATCTGTCCCGGTGGCTGCTGGAATCGGATTTTCCCCATCTGGCGCGCTGGGTCAGCGGCAGCCAGGTCTGCGACTTCTCTGTATCCACGCCGGAGGACCTGCCCCTTCTGACGGCGGACCTGTGCCGTTCCATGCCCACCGACCCCGGCCAGACCGTCCTGGACCACCTGCCCGCCTGCGCCTGGCACTACCACGTCACCCCCCAAAAAGACGTGTAAATTCAAATTTATAGCACTGCACCCGTAGGGGAGGGTCATGACCCTCCCGGCGGCAGGCA
>JBJDYK010000080.1:6026-43403 GCA_051867275.1 Faecousia sp. | reverse complement strand
GACGCTCGCAAGAACGCTGCCCGTGGCCCCCGTGAGTTCTTCACCGCCACCTGCGCCCGCTGCGGCGGCGAGGCCAAGGTTCCCTTCGAGCCCAAGTCCGACCGTCCTGTGTACTGCAGCGAGTGCTTCGCTCAGATGCGCGCCAACGGCTAATAGTCCGCAAACAAAACGAGGTCGCATTCGCGGCCTCGTTTTTTTGTCCATCAGAGGCGGCTTCAGACAGAGAAAATATCTTGACTTATCAACAAAAAATCGGTATACTCTTAAAGACACGTTTGGCTCTACATCGCAACCGGCCTGTGTGAAGCCGGCGCGGGGAAAGGAAAAAGAAGATGTACAAAATTAAAATCTCCACGGATTCCACGGCGGATATTCCCAAGAGTCTGTGCGAAAAGTGGAACATATCGGTTTTGCCCCTGACCATTCTGGCCGAGGGCAGAGAATACAGAGACGGCGTGGATATGACGCCTCAGGCATTTTACGAAATTCTGGACACGGCCAAGACTCTGCCCACCTCCTCCCAGGTGGCCTCCCAACTGTATACGGAGCTGTTTGAGGAGGTCTGGAAGGAAGGCTATACGGACCTGATCCATGTGACCATCAATTCCAAGGGCTCCGGCACCTACCAGGCAGGTGTTCTCAGCCGGGATCTGTTCTTTGAGGACCACCCGGAGGCCAGGGAGCAGCTCCGCATCCACCTCATGGATTCCCAGACCTACAGCATGGCCTATGGCATTCCCGTGGTAGAAGGTGCCGAAATGATTCAGGCCGGCGCCTCCGTGGAGCAGGTCATGGACCATATCCGCCAGTGGGTGGAGCATGCCCGGCCCCTCTTTGTGCCGCTGAATCTGAAATGCGTGAAAAAATCCGGCAGAATCTCCCCTGCCGCCGCCTTTGTGGGCGACGCCATGGGACTCAAACCCTTGATTACCTTTGAAGATGGCGAGGCGAAGATTCTCTCCAAGGTCAGAGGCGAAAACAAGGCCGTTGCCGCTCTGGTGGACACCTGCGTGAAGGAGCGTCTGCCCGGCTCCAACTACGCCCTGGTGTACGGCAGCAATCTGGATGCGCTGGCCCAGCTGCGGGAGGCCTGCGCCCAGGTCATGGACCAGCCGCCTATGGTGGAGTACCCGGTGGGCTGCGTCATCGGCATTAACACCGGTCCCCAGATGATCGGCATTATCTACCGCCGGTAAGGGCGGAAGCGGAAAGGACACAGTCTATGGATATTCGTATTTTTACGGATTCGGCCTCAGATATTACCCTGGAAGAGCTGGCGGAATGGAAGGTGGGTCTGATTCCCATGCCGCTGCAGTGGGACGGGATCACCTGTCTGGATGACAAAACCATTCCCACGGAAACCTTCTGGAATCTGCTGGTTGGCGGTACGGACATCAAGACCTCCCAGCCCACCCCGGACGCCTTTATCAGTGCCTTTGAGGAGGCCAGGCAGGCGGGGGACGATGTGATCTGCATTCTGATTTCCTCCCGGCTGTCCGGCACCGTCCAGGGGGCCATGCTTGCCCGCTCCCTGGGGGACTATGAAAAGGTCCACATCATCGACGCCGGAGGCGCCGCCGCCTCGGCGGCGGAAAAGCTGCTGGTCTATCATGCCTGCCGCCTGCGGGATGAGGGAAAGCTGACCGCCCGGGAGATGGTGGAGGATTTGGAGCGGTTTCGCAGCCGCATCCGGCTCTTTGCCTGCATCGACACTCTGGAATACCTGGCCCGGGGCGGACGGCTGAGCCGGAGCGTGGCAGGCATCGGCACCGCCATGAAGATCAAGCCCATCATCACGTTTTCCCGGGATGGAGACATCCATGTGACGAAAAAGGTGATGGGCGGCAGACGCGCCATGGAGGAAATGACCGACATTGCCATGGCCCACCGGATTTGCCCGGACTATCCGGTGATTCCCCTGTATTCCTTTGACCGGGACAACTGCATGGCCTATCTCCGTCAGCTAAAGAAGGCCGGGTTCCCATTGGATCCCAAGGAACCGGAGCCCATCGGGGCCACCATCGGCGCTTATATCGGCCCCGGCGGCTATGGGCTTGCCTTCGTAGAGGAGCCGTAAGAGAAACAGATAAATGCTTATCGACATAGCGCAGCCGCGCTTTCGAAAAAGCAGCAAAATTTTCGTTCTTCGCGCCCCCCACTGTAGGGGAGGGTCATGACCCTCCCGGCGGCAGACACCTGTTTTATAAACAAATTTGGGCGAATTCGCAGGGAGTTCGACTTGAATCCGCCGAAATGCAGCGCAAAATATTTTTGCTTACTGCCGGGAGGGTCATGACCCTCCCCTACAGTGGGTGCAAGCGTAAGCGATCACTCACTGGTTTGCTGACTGGGCCTGATAAGCATTAACAAATATTTCAAGAAAGCATCTTCTGTCAGGGGGCAAAAGGTGCTTTTTTGCTCTCCATTCAGTAATTTACGGAGGAAGTTCTTGCGCTTATGACCATTATAGAGTATGATGTATGAAAAAGGGGAGGGGACCGCCGTGCGGAATATTCCGGATTTTGAATGCCAATGGGGAAGCGCCCAGTTGATTTTGCAGGAAATCCCCCACCGGCAGGAGGCCTATTGCCTCATAAACCGGGTGACGGACGGCGGCCTGGCAGGGCTGCTTTGGGAGTGCGCCGCCTTTTGCCGTATGGCAGGGGCGGAGCGGGTGCTGGCTCTGGACCTGCCGGAGGAGGCCGGGTATCCGGTGGCCTTCCGGGTGCTTCGCATGAGCGCGGGAACGGCGGATTTGCCCAAAACCGACGCGGCGGTGTGGCCTCTCCTGCCGGAGCAGGCGGAGACCTATCTGGAGCATTACAATCGTGCCATGGCCCGAGTTCCCGGTGCCAGAAGTCTGGGCCGTCAGGATATTCCCACGCTGTTGGAGCAGGGCGGCTGCTATTTTGCCCACCGGGACGGACAATTGCTGGGCCTGGGTCAGGTGGAGGGCGGCTGCGTTCGCGCACTGGTGTCTCTGGTTCCCGGGGCGGGGCAGGATGTGATGGCGGCCCTGCTGTCCGTGAATCCATGGGAGGAAGCCTGGCTGGAGGTGGCCGACACCAACGGACGGGCCATGAGGCTGTACCGCCGCATGGGCTTTGTTCCCGTGGCGGTGAAGGAAGTCTGGTATGACATTACCGATAGAAGAGGAGATACCTATGAATTGTGAAACCATGTTATACCCGGAAGCACCGGAGGAACTGTACCCGCTGCTGTATCAGCAATTGGAGGCCCTGACCCGGGATATGCCCCACCGGATTGCCAATCTGGCCAATGCTTCGGCCGTTCTGATGGAGGCCCTGAAGGAAATCAACTGGGTGGGCTTTTATCTCATGGAAGGGCAGAACCTGGTGCTGGGCCCCTTCCAGGGAAAGCCTGCCTGCATCGAGATTCCCGTGGGCCGGGGCGTCTGCGGCAGGGCGGTGGAAACGGGGCAGACCCAACTGGTGGCCGATGTCCACGCCTTCCCCGGCCACATCGCCTGCGACAGTGCCTCCCGGTCGGAGATCGTGGTGCCACTGTATCGGGACGGACAGGTGGCGGCGGTGCTGGATGTGGACAGTCCCCTGGTGGGCCGTTTTTCCCAGGCGGACAAGGAAGGACTGGAGAGTCTGCGGCCCATTCTGGAAGGGCTGCTTTGAGGGAGCATATGGAAGAACTTACCATTGTGTACCGGGATGAAAGCATCCTGGTGTGTGTGAAGCCGGCGGGGGTTTTGTCTACCGATGAGCCGGGAGGACTGCCGGAGTTGCTGCGGCGGCAACTGGGAGAGGAAAAGGGCTGTGTGCGGACGGTTCACCGGCTGGACCGGGTGGTCAGCGGCCTCATGGTCCTGGCCCGGACACCGGAGGCTGCCTCGGAGCTGTCCCGCCAGATTCGGGAGCGGGAGTTTGACAAGGAGTATCTGGCGGTGATCCATGGGTACCCTACCCAACCGGAGGGTTCCATGCGGGACCTGCTGCGCCGGGACAAGGCGGAGCGGAAAACCTATGTTACCGATACCCCCGCCAAGGGGGTCCAGGAGGCGGTGCTGACCTACCGGGTCCTGAACCGGGCCGGAGATTTGAGCCGGGTTCGCATCCACCTGGAGACAGGCCGTACCCATCAGATTCGCTGCCAGTTTTCCAGCCGGGGCCTGCCTCTGGTGGGGGACCGGAAATACAGCCTGCTGGAGGACGGCTGCCCCATCGCCCTGTGGTCCTACCGGCTGGTATTCCGGCATCCGTCCACGGGCGCGCCTATGGACTTCACCCGGGAGCCTCCGGAAACCCGGCCCTGGAATGAGGTTTAACCAGGTTTTTTAAAAAAAGGGCTTTACAAATCCCAAATGATTTGCTATAATAACCGGGCTGTGAAGCTATGCGCCGGTGGCTCAATGGATAGAGCATCGGATTCCGGTTCCGAGGGTTGGGGGTTCGAGTCCCTTCCGGCGTACCACGAAAAAGACCACATTTGTCTACCTGACAAATGTGGTCTTTTTCGAACGAAGTGTGCCTTTGCGGCACGTGAAGTGATGCTTCGCATCGTGAAGTTGCCGCGCAGTGAAGCGCCTGCGGGCGTGGGTGGCACACTTAACTTCACTTCGTGCGTGAGCACGAATCTTCACAGCGGCATCGCCGCTGCTTCACTTGGGCAATGCCCAAACTTCACTAAAACGTTGCTTACTGCAAGTATTTATGATACAAAAAATCTAAATTGGAGGTGTCACTATGTCGGAAAGCAAGTTAAGAACACAATCTATGGATTTCGCTGTATCCATCATAAACCTCGCCAAATATCTGAAAGAAAAAACGCGAGTCTATCATTTCCAATCAAATCGGAAGAAGTGGCACATCTATCGGCGCCAATATTCGTGAAGCGCAATACGCCCACGGCAAAGCTGACTTTATTGCAAAATTACAGATTGCACTTAAAGAGGCAAATGAAACCGGATACTGGCTGGAACTCCTGTACAGAACGAACTACATCTCAGAAGTTGAATACAAATCTTTGGAGTCTGCTTGCACAAGTATTCGCGTTATGCTCATTTCCTCCATCAACACCGCAAAGGAGAATGCAAAGTGAAAAAGTATACTTCGTCGGCATCAAAATGGTTGATGATGATTACTTTGATTTCTTGTGATATATTTAGTTTGCTAAAATTGATTTTGTGGAGGTGTTCTATATGTTCTATATTACTGTTGATGATGTTATAAAAGTTTACAAACAGCTAAAAGACAGATACGAGTTGGCCTTGACCACTACTTCTGCGCTGGATGAAGGTTTTACTGTGGATTGTCCTATTATCGTAGGCAAAGCCCATGGACAGGTTGTTGAATTGTACGAAGATGGCGGGGATTTTGTTTTGGACGTGATGGATATAAAACAAACAAAAGGAACCCACTGGCATCCCAATGATATAGAGGGTGCTGTAAATGATATTGTAGAATTTATGGAAGGTAAATCCGATTATAAAATGTATCCCTTCAGACAAGTGTAAGATATTCGGGTATGCTACAATACTTTTGGTCGTTTTTACCCCGACTTATACACCGTTTGGTCGTTCTTTCAGTTAAATCCATCTTGGGACAAGTTTTGCATAAAAGCGGTATACTTGCCGCCGTTCAAACTTCATAAAACACATATCGACGATTGCCTTCTCTTGTGATATAATAAGCGCGGCTTACAATCACGAGGGGAGGCGCTTTCTATGGGCCAACAGACGAAAGAGAAGAAACAGATTTGTATGGGCCTGCTGGCCCATGTGAGTGCAAGCAGAGGAGAACCACACCCATGAGGGGACTTTCCTGTGCCTGCAAGGATGCCAAGTCACACATTGTTAAAATAGAAAAGGATAGCGGATGCTGGGCAGGCGGTGTGCCTGAACGGATTACGATAAGACAAAACTGTATCAGGAGACTTTATAATGGATAAACAAGCATTATGGGAAAAGTGTGCGGCATTTCACGGTCATGTCTGCGGAGGACTGACCATCGGCTATAAAGCGGCATTGTATGCCATGGAGCTGCTGGAGCTTGATTTCTCGGGTGATGAGCAGGTGGTCTGTGTTTCCGAAAATGATGCCTGCGGCGTTGATGCCATTCAGGTGATTCTGGGCTGCTCCATCGGAAAAGGAAATCTGCTGTTTCATATGCGGGGAAAACAGGCATTTTCCTTCTATAACCGCAAAACAGGAAAGTCTGTCCGCTTGGTTCTAAAGCCCAATGATCTGACCAGGGAAGAATCCTTCCAGTATTACCAGAACTGCGAACCGTCTGAAATGTTTGATATCAAACCAACCACGATTCAACTGCCGGAAAAAGCAAGGCTATTTGATTCTTATATCTGCGAGTGCTGCGGTGAAAGCACCGGAGCCAACTGGATTCGGCTGGCAGGTGGCAAAAAGCTCTGCCTGGACTGCATGGATTCCTACGACCGTTTCGATGTGTAATTGGTAATAATATGCGTATGGTAAAGTCCCTTGCTTCCTCATGTGAAGCAGGGACTTTACCATTATAAAGCCAATTTCATCTCCTGTTCTGCTTGATTTTATGGTTCAAATGATAGCAGGTGGTTTGGCTTTTGAGAAGCCCTTAAAGGGGATCATGCTCCGGGAAAACAGCGCCCAAACGCGATTGTGCTTGAAGCACATAACAGCGTCAAAACAAAAACCGGTTTTTATGAAAAAAGCCGAAAATACATCCCCCCACCCGGGTTGTGCAGCAGAATAAACTCTGATAGAATATGACAGCAACCAAACTAATAGGAGGAAAACAATGAAAAAACTGATTTGTCTGATGCTGGCAGTCCTGATGGTGTTCGGTCTGGCAGCCTGTGGCAACGGCGGTTCCGGCGAGGGCAAGACCCTGGTCTACGGTTCCGGCGACTACGATTCCATCAACCCCATTATGAATGAGCACTGCGAGATCAAGCACCTGCTGTTCGACAGCCTGGTCAAGCGGGATGGCGACGGCAACCTTGTTGCCAGTCTGGCAAGTGAGTGGAGCTACGATGAAGCTTCTATGACCTACACCTTTAAGCTCCGCAGCGATGTGAAGTGGCACGACGGCGAAAAGTTCACTGCCGACGATGTGAAGTTCACCATTGAAGCCATTCAGAACCCGGACAACGGCTCCGAGAACGCACCCAACTACGAGGAGATTGCCGCAATCAATGTGATTTCCGATACCGAGATTGCTTTCGTGCTGTCCGAGCCCAACTATGCGTTCCTGGACTACATGACCATGTCTATTCTGCCGGAGCATAAGCTCCAGGGTGAGGATATGTGGGAGTCCGATTACTTCAAGAATCCCATTGGTACCGGCCCCTACAAGCTGGAAAGCTGGGATGTGGGTCAGGCCATTACCATGGTAAAGAATGACGACTACTTTGACGGCGCACCCCAGATTGACACCATCATCTTCAAGATTGTCACCGACGACTCTGCCAAGGCTCTGCAGCTGAAGAACGGTGAGCTGGATCTGGCACAGGTTACCCCCAAGGACGCTGCTACCTTTACGGATTCCAAGGATCTGACCGTTTACGACATGAAAACCGCTGACTACCGCGGTATTCTGTACAACTTCTGGAATGAATACTGGCAGAACAATGCCGATCTGATCCCCGCCATCAACTACGCTATTGACCGTCAGGCCATTGTGGATGCCGTACTGCTGGGACAGGGCTTCACCGCTTACAGCCCCATCCAGCTCAACAAGTACAACTATGAAGGTGTTGAGCACTACGACTACAACCCTGAAAAGGCGGTAGAAGTTCTGGAATCCATCGGCTGTGAGAAGGATGCAGACGGCTACTGGTGCCGTAACGGCGAACGCATCGGCTTTACCATCAACGCTACTCCCGGCGATCAGGTTCGTATCGATATGGCCCAGATCGCTGCCCAGCAGCTTCAGGAAATCGGCCTGGATGTGAAGGCCAATGTTCCCTCCGATGGCATTGACTGGGGCGGACAGGAGTGCTGCATCATCGGTTGGGGCTCTCCCTTCGATGCGGACGATCACACCTACAAGGTATTTGGTACCGACAAGGGTGCTAACTACTCCGGCTACTCCAATGCGGATGTGGACAAGTACACCACTCTGGCTCGCCAGACCAATGTGGATTCCGAGCGTGCTGAGTATTATAAGCAGTTCCAGATCGCACTGGCAGAGAACCCCGCTTACACCTTCTTCTGCTACATCGATGCCATGTTCGTGGCAGACAATGCCATCAAGGGCATTGACGCCAATACCATCCTGGGTCACCACGGCGTGGGCATTTTCTGGAATATCACCGAGTGGACCATGGATTGATTGATTGCACGGCGAAAAAGGGGCTGAAGTCCAGCCCCTTTTTCGCCGTATAGACAGGAAGAAAACTATGGAAGATTTATTGAAAATTGAACACCTATCTGTAGGCATTGGATCTCCTATGGGAAAGGTACAGGCCGTGCGGGATGTGAGCTTTACGCTGCACCCCGGTGAGGTTCTTGCCATCGTGGGGGAGTCCGGCTGCGGCAAGAGTATGCTCTGTAAGGCAATCATGAAGCTGCTTCCAAAATCCGCTAAAATCGAAGCAGGCAAAATCTTTGCCGGTGGCGTAGATATCACGAACTACTCGGAAAAAGATATGCAAAAGCTCCGGGGAAAGCTGTTCTCTTTTGTGTTTCAGGACCCTATGACGGCGCTGAATCCCACGATCCCCATCGGCAAGCAGATTGAAGAAGCCATCCGCGTCCATGAACCGAAGCTGCCCAAAGAGCAGGCTTACAATCGGGTCATCGAGCTGATGGAGCTGGTGGGCATTCAGCAGCCCCATGAGCGGTACAAGCTCTATCCCTACAACTTCTCCGGCGGCATGCGTCAGCGCAGCGTCATGGCCATTGCCCTGGCCTCCAACCCGAAAATCCTGCTGGCAGATGAGCCTACTACTGCGCTTGATGTGACCATCCAGGCGCAGATTCTGGATCTGCTGAAAGAGATTCAGGAAAAGCTGGGCACCGCCACCATTCTGGTGTCCCATGATCTGGGGGTGGTAGCCCGGGCTGCCGACCGGGTGGCAATTATGTACGCAGGAAAGATTGTGGAGATCGGCACCGCCGAGGAGGTTTACTACGATCCCCGGCATCCCTACACCTGGGGGCTGATGCAGTCCCTGCCTGCACTGAACAAGGGCGCAGCGGAGCTGAAAGCCATCCCCGGCATGCCGCCAACGCTGATCGACCCGCCGGCCGGTGACGCTTTTGCCTGCCGGAACGAGTACGCTCTGGAAATTGACTACCATGAACAGCCGCCTATGTTCCAGATTTCCGAAACCCACTTTGCCGCTACCTGGCTTTTAGACCCCAGAGCGCCGACAATTACTCCGCCGATTGGAGGGAAAGCCCATGTCTGAAATTCTGCTGGATGTGCAGCATCTTTCCCATGTGTTTAAGCTGAGCCGCCACGCGGTCATCCGGGCGGTGGACGATGTATCCTTTCAGATGAAAAAGGGCGAGATTTTCGGCCTGGTTGGAGAATCCGGCTCCGGCAAATCCACCGTAGCCCGGTGCGTTATGAATATTTATCAGCCTACTGCCGGCAAAATTCTCTATAACGGCGTCAATATCTGTGACAAGGCAGAGTTCCGAAAAAACCACACTATGCTGCAGTCCCGCCGTCAGCTCATTTTTCAGGACTCCACCTCCAGTCTGAATCAGCGGATGAAGGTGGCCGATATTATCGCGGAACCTATGAAAATTCAGGGCATCAAGCCGCCCCGTGGCTCCCTGCGGGCAGAGGCGGAATATCAGCTTAAAATTGTGGGCATGGATTCTGCCTTTTTGGATAAATACCCCAGCGAGCTTTCCGGCGGTCAGCGGCAGCGGGTGGCCATTGCCCGGGTGCTCAGCATGGATCCGGAGCTTCTGGTTGCGGACGAGCCTATCGCTTCTCTGGATGTGTCCATTCAGGCGCAGATCATCAACCTCTTCAAGCATCTGCGCTTGGAGCATGGATTCTCCATTTTGTTTATCGCCCATGACCTTGCCATGGTGGAATTCTTGTGTGACCGGGTGGGCGTGATGTATCACGGGAAACTGGTGGAGGTTGCGCCCGTGCGGGAATTGTACGACAATCCTTTGCACCCCTATACCCAGGCGCTCCTGTCAGCCATCCCCACACCGGACCCTATTGCGGAGCGCAGCCGCAAACGGATAGACTTTGACGAGTTGGCCTTTGACCGTGAAGGTGTACTCACCGAGGTCACACCGGGCCACTTTGTTTTGCAAAAGGGGGAAGCCAAATGAAACGTAATCCTTTTGTCTATTACGGAAAGAAGGCACTGATCTTCCTGGTCAGCGTGTTTGCCCTCTCTGTGGCAGTCTTTTATATCTCTCGATTGGCACCCGGCGATCCGCTGATGAGCTACTACGGCGAACGGGTGGAAAAAATGTCTGTGGCGGAAAAAGAAGCCGCCCGGGAAAAACTGGGCCTGAACGATCCTATTCACGTTCAGTATGTACGCTGGCTGGAAAATGCGATCAAGGGCGATTTTGGTATTTCTTATAAGTATAAGCAGGATGTGATAACTGTCATCGGTCAGCGTATCGGCAATACTCTGGTATTGGGCGGCATTGGCTTTGTTTTAACCTTTCTTGGGGCGCTCGGGCTTGGCATCCTGTGTGCATGGTATGAGGATCGATGGCCGGACAGGCTGCTTTGCAAGGGCGGTACCATGCTTAGCTGTATTCCGGAGTTCTGGCTGTCTCTGGTACTGATTCTTGTCTTTGCAGTCACGCTGCATCTGTTTCCCAGCAGCGGTGCCTACGATGTGGGTCACAAGAATGATTTTTGGAATCGTCTGCACCATCTGGTGCTGCCTATGATCATTGTGGTGCTGGAGCATCTGTGGTATTACGCCTACATGATCCGCAACAAGCTGTTGGAGGAGACCAGAGCCGACTATGTGCTGCTGGGCAAATCCAAGGGACTGTCCAGGAAGCAGATTATGTTTGGCCGCTGCCTGCGCAATATTCTGCCCTCCTACATCAGCATTATGGCCATTTCCGTGCCCCATGTGCTGGGCGGCACCTACATTGTGGAAAAGGTGTTCAGCTATCCCGGCATCGGCACATTGTCCTTTGAAAGCGCCCAGTATCACGACTATAACCTGCTGATGGTGCTGTGTATGCTGACCGGCATCGTGGTGATCTTCTGCAACATCCTGGGTCAGATCATCAACGAGCGGATTGACCCCAGAATTAAGGCTACGGAAGTGGTGGAGACCTCGGAGGTGACAAGCGTATGACAGATCAGGAACTGTTTACACAGGTGGGCATCCGAAGCTGTCCGGAGCCTGCCCCCAAAAAGCAAAAGCGTCTGGAAGGTTTTCCCTGGGTTTCCACGGTGATTTTGGGTGTGATTGTGGTCTGCTGCTTGTTTGCGGAGGTGCTGATGACCAAATCCCCCACCTACCTTGACCTTCAAAACTTCAATGTGGCCCCGAATGCAGAATTTCTTTTTGGAACAGACACCTTGGGCCGGGATATTTTCTCAGGTATCTGGTACGGCGGACGGATCTCCATTACGATCGGCTTTCTGGCCACTGTGATATCCACATTCATTGCGGTGGTCTACGGTTCTGTCAGCGGCATTGCCCCGGCGTGGCTGGATACGCTGATGATGCGCTTTACGGAAATTTTCCTCAGCGTTCCGTCCCTGCTGCTGGTGCTGTTTTTGCAGGCGATTCTGGGAGATGCCAATGTGATTTCCCTTTCTATCGTTATTGGTGTGACAAGCTGGGCCAGCATCGCCAAGGTCATCCGCACAGAAGTGCGGCAGATCCGTAACAGCGAATATGTGGTAGCATCTAAATGTATGGGCGGCAAATTCTTCCACATTTTAGGCAAACACTTAGCCCCCAATTTCATCGCTTCCATCATGTTTATGGTGGTTATGAATGTGCGTACAGCTATCGGTTCGGAATCCACCCTGAGCTTTATGGGTATGGGTCTGCCGCTGGAAATCGTCTCTTGGGGCAGTATGCTGTCTCTGGCAGAAAAGGCATTGATGACGAAAAGCTGGTGGATCATTGTGATTCCCGGTGTCTTCCTTGTGACGCTGCTGTTGTGCATTACGAACATTGGAAATTACTTGCGCAAAAGCGCCAACCGGAAAGAAAGCAATCTGTAATATTCATCCCCCCCAGGGGGCTTCCGCAGTGTCTGAACCTGTGGTAGAATGTAACCATCCGTTAATACACGCAACCAAATCCTAACGGAAAACACCACACTGTTTGGGGAAGCAGTGTGGTGTTTTCCGATTTCATGAACAGGAGCACCCTATGGCAACTTATGAACTGATCATTGAACGGCGGCAGCCGCCCTGTGGTGGAAAGCCGCCGAAGCTGTATGAATTTATGACGGTGCAGACGGAGAATCCTACGGCCTATGTACGCAGCCGGGAGCCGGGAAAAGAACTCACCGTAATGCAAAACGCCAGCGGAGAACTGGTAATCTCTGTGGGGGAGGGTCTGAAGCAGGTTCGCTACTGCTTTACCTAGGAATGAGGAATGGTTCCAGTGTTTATGGCAGGATCTTTTCAAAAAACCGAACAATATCTGCAGATTGCATCCCCCCACCCGGCTTGCAGGGAAAGGAACCATAAAATATAATAAAAATAGATTGTTGTTCATCCCGTGACAAAACGGTTTCCCTGTTTGAAGGAAGGAGCGCACATATGGACTTTACTTATGTTATTGAAAACAATACTGTCACCATTACCGGTTATACCGGGAGCGCGTCTGAGGTCGTTATCCCGGATCAAATGGAAATTTCCCCGTGACCGCAATCGGAAACGCTGCATTCGCGCAGAACAAAACCCTTACCAAAGTCATACTGCCGAGCACCCTTACCGTCATCGGAGATAAGGCGTTTTACAACTGCTGGATGCTGACACAGGCTGCGATTCCGGAAGGCACGGTATCCATCGGTGACGATGCCTTCAATTTCTGCCGATCTCTTCTCGCTGTGGTAATTCCGGACAGTGTTGCTTCCATCGGGAAAGAGGCTTTTGCACGCTGTGATCTTTTGCAGTCTGTGTCCATCGGCAAAGGTTTGAAAAATCTCGGTGACGGTGCTTTCTTTTGCGACGGGGCATTGGCAGCCTTTACTGTCCATCCGGAAAATACGGTGTTTTCCGTGGCAGACCAGGTGCTTTTCTCCAACAGGCAGACAAAGCTGGTGCATTATCCCAACCGCCGCCAGGGAGCCTCTTATATGGTTCCCGCATCTGTTACTTCCATCGGCAACTTTGCTTTTGCTTGGAATCAGGGATTGGAATCTGTCACACTGCCGGATACCGTCGAAACGATTGGACGCAGTGCCTTTTATGTTGCCCGGATTTCGGAAATCAAACTGGGGCGGGGCGTCCGGGCAATCGGCGAATGCGCGTTTGAGCAGTGCGGTCAATTAAAGAATGTTACATTCCCCTGCCGACTGAAGTACATCGGCGAAGCAGCCTTCTGCCAATGCAGATCCATAACAGAAGTGTACATTCCCGACAGTGTTGTTTCCGTTGGCGCACACGCATTCCAGCTCTGTACCGGCGTGACAGATGTGGTGATCGGCAAAAATGTATCGTTTATCGGCCGCAAAGCCTTTGCAGGAACCAATTATACTGCTCCGGGCAATCAAATGCATATCCAGCGCTTTACCGTTTTGAACCGCACCGTTCCAATCGATGTTTTCACATTCGATTATAACCCCCATATGATTCTGTATGGCTATGCGGATAATATCAGCCTGAAGGAACGGGCAGGCTCCACCATGAAATTCCAGGTGATTCCCCAGGACGTCAAGCTGTGCGGATGACGAGGTGGCCGTATGCTGAAATATTCCATACCATGCCTCAGTGAAGGAGATTGGGACTATGCCCTGATTGACGGCGGGAGAGCCGTAAAGCTGGTCCGGTATAAGGGAACCCAGTCTGCGGTTGTGACACCGTTTGAGATTCAGGGTCTGCCTGTAACCGTGTTGGGCTGCTGTGCCTTTACCGGCAACCCGTATCTTTCCGCTGTACGCCTCAGCGACAGCATTTGCCTGGTGGAGAATGGTTCGGGTCTTCGAAAAACCGGCGCATTTCGGGCTTGCAGTCAGCTCAGGGAGGTAATTTTGTCCACCGGTATCACCCGAATTGCTGACTATATGTTCTACGGTGCCGCAAGCGCCCAGGAAGCCCCCCTTCAGGTGGATTTCAGCGGGATTTCGGAAATCGGTGACTTTGCTTTTGCCTGTTGTAATCATATTGTTCGTCTGAAGCTGCCGACGTGTGTGGAAAAGATCGGCACAGGGGCGTTTTACCAAGCGCGGCGTCTGGCCTATCTGGATATGCCCGGCGTGTATGAAATTGCTTCGGACGCATTTACCGAAACCATGTTTGAGGAAGCCTACGAAACAAAATGGAAAGAAGGCACCTTTTCCGGGATTGTGTACGCAGACAAAGTGGCCTATCTTTACATGTGCAGACAAACCCCGGAAACCGAACTGACCATCCCCAGCGGCACGCTGGGGCTATCGGAGGGTCTCTTTTCCAACCGGTACTGCAATGGGGCGGCATTTCGAACGCAGCCGCTTTCTGTTATGGTGCCTCCTTCGGTTCAGTTTGTTGGGGACAGGGCGTTTGAAGACTTTTCCGCAGTTGAACTTTATGGTGCCAAAGGAAGCTGTGCGGAGAACTACGCTGCTGCCCATACCAATGTCCGCTTCCAGGCGTGGCCCGATCCGCAGTGATACGAATCATCAACCCTGCTGCCCTCACAAACCCGGGGGATTCAGTTTGCGAAGCACGGCAAAAAGGAGATTGCGAAATTTTCATCCCCCCGGGGGGCTTCGCCGGCTTCTGATCTGTGATAGAATCGTGCCATCAGTACCGTAATACTCGGGAAATAGCTAGTCACTAGACCTACCACAGATTTTGGCGGAAACTACAGCACAATACCTGCAATGTAAAATCCCTCCTGCGCAAGCTGCCTTGAATGGCACCGCAGGAGGGATTTATTTGTTCCTTTCATTCTATCCGAAACGGAAACGGTGCGCCCTTTTGACAGGACGCACCTTGTAAAATTACAGAATCGAATCAATCAGCAGCTTGGTATAGTCCGATTTAGGATGGAAGATGACCTCATCGGGGGTGCCCTCCTCCACAATTTTTCCCTCATACATCACCAGCAGCCGGTCGCAGAAGGTCTGCACCAGGGCCAGATTATGGCAGATAAAAAGGTAGGACATTTCGCTGCTTTCCCGCAGAGAACACAGCAGCTCCATGATCTGCTGCTGCACGGTCACATCCAACGCGGAAGTGGCCTCGTCACAGATCAGGATTTTCGGATGGATGGCCAGCGCCCGGGCAATGGCGGCTCGCTGGCACTGTCCGCCGCTGACCTGGTGGGGATAGCGTCCGGCAAATTCTCCGGACAGGCCGCACTGTTCCAAAAGCTGCTGAACACGCTGATTTCTTTCCGCCTTGGGCAGTCCGGCATTTCGCAGGCTTTCCCCAATGCCGTCTCCCAGGGTGTGCCGGGGGTCAAAGGAGCTGACCGGGTCCTGAAAGACCATCTGGATGTTCCGGTAGGCACCGGCCAGTGCCTTTTCCTTGGCCTTTGAAATCTCCTCACCGCACAGGCGAATGGAGCCCTCCGTGGAATCAATGAGACGGCACAGGAGCTTTGCCAGGGTACTTTTGCCGCAGCCGGACTCTCCCACGATCCCCAGGGTCTCCCCGGGGAATAGCTGAAAGCTCACCTGATTTACAGCGGTGAAGTCTCCTTTGCCCTCTGTATGGAATGTTTTGGTCAGATTGTTGACCTCTAAAATCGGTTCCATTTACGCCCTCCGCAGTTTCGGTACTGCCGCCAGCAGCTTTTTCGTGTAGTCGTTCTCCGGGTGATTTAACACCTGCTGGGCAGGACCGTATTCCATCTGTTTGCCATCTTTCAGCACCAGTACCGTATCCGCCATGGCGGATACCACACCGATATTATGGGTGACCAGGATGATGGCCGTCCCGAACAAATCCCGCAGCTGCTTCATTTCCAGCACCACCTGCTTCTGAACAGCCACATCCAGCGCGCTGGTGGGCTCATCCGCCAGAAGAATGTTGGGGCCCATCAGCATGGCAATGGCAATGCTGGCCCGCTGGTTCATACCGCCGGACAGTTCAAAAGGATAGCTGTCCCAAATTCGTGCCGCATCCTTGAAATGCAGCTTTTCAAACAGGGTATACGCTTTTTCTCTGGCTTCTGATTTGGAGATTGTGATGTGGGCGGACATACTTTCATAGATTTGCTCACCAATGGTGCGGATGGGGCACAGGGACGCGCCCGCATCCTGGAAGATCATACCGATCTTGGCACCACGAATTTTGCGAAGCTCTTTTTCCGACAGATCGGGAATATTTTTTCCCTCAAACAGAATGTTGCCCTTGGTCACAAGGCCGTTACTCCCCAGCAGCCCCATAGCTGCCTTGATCAGAGTGGACTTTCCGCCGCCGGATTCTCCCACAAGCCCCAGAATTTCGCCGGGCTGCACGGAAAAAGAGACATCGTGAACAACGGGAGTACCGCCGTAGGAGATTTCCACATGTTCAAATCTTAGAAGTTCTGCCATAGGTTGGTTTCCTCCCAGCAAAAGTATTCTTAGTTGATATCCAGATCTGCGGTCAGCTCATAGAAGTCGCTGGTGTGAGCGGTCAAGCCGGTGACATTAGCCTTGCTGATCATACTCATACGCAGGAAGGAGCAGAAGATGAAGGCATTGTCGTCCAGCAGAATCTGCTGCATCTCAATGGCAATCTGGTTGCGCTCGTCTCTGTCGAAGGTGCTGTTCAGCTTCACCGCCAGCTCCTCCAGCTCATCGCTGTGGAAGGAACCACGGTTCTTGGTGGAAGCATCCAGGCAGTGGGTGGAGAAGAAGTTAGTGGGATCGCCCAGACCGCAGTTGACATTTGCGCCAACATAGATATCCCAAGCAGTCTGATCCTTGGCAATGGAGTTGTGGTCAGCGGTGACATTCAGGTCAACCTGGATACCGATGTCCTTCAGAGTTGCCTGAGCGGATTCCGCCAGCAGAGGCAGCTCCTGACGGCTGGGATAGCTCAGCCAGCGAACAGTCAGCTTTACGCCGTCCTTCTCCCGGTAGCCGTCTCCGTCGGTGTCCACCCAGCCTGCTTCCTCCAGCAGCGCCTTGGCACCTTCGGGATCATAGGTTTCCGTGTTCAGGGTCGAGCCGCCGAAGGCCACAGTGTCGGGGAATGCGCCGGTGCCCACATAGCCGTAACCATTGAGCAGGGTGTTAACGAAGCCTTCCTTATTGATGCCCATAGCAATGGCTTTCCGAACGGCAGCGTCCTGAATGACAGGAGAGGTGTAGTTCATCTGGCAGTAGAAGGAACGGCTGGTCTGGGTGCCGGTGAAGGTATAGTTGTCGTTTTCAAACAGGGGGTAGCTTGCGTAAGCCATACCGTAGGCGGCGTCGATCTCACCGGACTGCAGCGCCAGGGCCAGAGTGTCGCCATCGGAAATGGTGCGGACGGTCAGCTCATCAATATGCACTTCACCATCCCAGTAGTTTTCATTCTTCTTAAGATTCAGGTGGTCATCGGTCACCAGTTCCACGACCACATAGGGGCCGGTGCCAATCACAACGCCCTCGTCGGTGATACCGGCGGTCATGTCGATGATGCAGCCGTAGGGCTCGCACAGATAGTTGATCAGAGAAGGTGCGGGCACGGCGGTGTGGATAGTCAGCACCAGGCCGTCGGCCTCCATGCTCTCGATCTGCAGGTCGCCCCGGGCGCGGTCATGCACCTCAATCAGGTGCTCCAGGCAGGCTTTCACAGCGGCAGCGTCACAGGCATTGCCATTGGAGAAGCAGACGCCATCCTTCAGGGTGATCTTCCAGGTCAGCTCGTCCACCAGCTCGTAGGATTCGGCGATCCAGGGCTGCAGTTCCATAGAATCGTCGATCTGGAACAGGGTCTCGCCAACGCCGTAGCGGATGCAGGCCCAACCGGCATAGGCGTAATGAGGGTTCACATTGGGCTCCTCATTTTCCGCATTGAACGTGGTATCGCCAAAGACGAAGGTCTTTTTCGCGGCAGGGGTATTGCTGTCAGCGGCAGGGGCGTTTTCCCCATTGCCGTTGGCAGCGGGGGTGTTTTCGGTGGAACTGCCGCAGCCGGCGAGAATGCCGACGCTCATGCAAAGAACCAAAAGCAGTGCAATCAGTTTCTTCATTTGTTTTTCTTCCTTTCAATTTTCTCTAAGGAAGCTCTGATTAAATCGGCAAGTGCTGGCGGCGAGAGATTTTGCTCCAAGCGAAAGAACGAAAAATGAGGGAATACTGTATGTATTTCCCATTTTTCGTACTGCGCGATTGGGGTAAAAGATCCGCCGATCAGCCGCAGACGATTTATTCAGAGTTTCCCTAATATTTTCATCTGGAGCGGCTGTTCCGGGGATCAAGAAAATCCCGGACAGTATCGCCCAGCAGATTGAACAGAACAACAGAGATAAAAATGCCGATGCCCGGAGAGAGGACGATCCAGGGATACATCTGGAGCATGCTTCTGCCGGAACTCATCATATTGCCCCACTCAGCCGTAGGCGGCTTGGCGCCCAGGCCCAGGAAGGACAATCCCGCCAGCTCCATCATCATGGTACCGATGTCCAGCATCGCCGTTACCAGGATGGGGCCCAGAATATTCGGCAGAATATGGCGCAGGATGATCTGCGTTGAGGAACTGCCGGAAAGCCGCGCCGCATTGACGAAGGAACTGTTTTTCAGTGCCAGAGTCTGGCTTCGGGCTACACGGGAGTATTTTGGCCAGCTGATTACCGCCAAGGCCAGTACCGCGTTGCTGATGCCGCCGCCCAGCAGTGCTGCCACAGCCATGGCGAAAACCAGGCCGGGGAAGGCAAGGCATACATCGGATATCCGCATGACAATGGAATCCACTCTGCCGCCGTAATAACCGCAGAGGGTGCCCACCACCGTGCCGAAGATGGAGATGGCCGCCACCAGAGCCAGCGTAGCGTAAATACTGGTTTTACCACCCACCAGAACACGGGAGAACATATCCCGTCCATGGCGGTCGGTGCCCATGATGTGCTGGGCAGAAGGCGGCTGCATGGCCTCGTCCAGATTTTGTTCGTAGGGATCATAGGGCGCAAGCTGCTCGGAGAACAGCGCAACCAGCATCAGGATAATCACAAGCACCAGAAAAACACAGAGCCTCAGCTTGGTGTGGCTGCGCTTGACCTTTTGGGTGCGGATGGTAATTGTTTCGCTCATTGCGCTGCACCTCCCAGACGGATTCTCGGGTCCAGAAAGCGATAGCTCAGATCCGTGATCAGATTCACAACAACATAAATGATGGCCATCCACATAACATAGGCCTGAATCATGGGATAGTCACGCATACTGATGGCATCCACAGCCATTTTTCCCACGCCGTCCCACATAAAGATGGACTCTACAATGGCAGTACCGCCCAGCAGACTGCCAATGGACAGGGTCAGCAGGGTGATGATCGTCACAAGAGAGGCTTTCAGTACGCTTCGGAACATGGTCACGGAGAATTTCACACCCCGCGCCTTTGCACCCACCACATAGTCCTTGCTGAGTTCATCCAGCACCGTGGCGCGGATCTGCCGCAGATATTTGGCGGACATGGCAATGGCCAATGTCAGGCTGGGCATAGCCACGCTTTGCAGGCTGACGCCGTTGGCAATGACCGGGAACCAGCCCAGCCGGATTGCAAAGAAGTACATCAGCAGCAGCGCCACAAAGAAGTTCGGCATACTGTTGCCAAGAAAGCTGGCCACCCGGATCAAATAATCCGTGAAGCGGTTCTGTTTGACCGCTGCCAAAATTCCAAGGGGAATGGAGATCACAATGGTGAGCAATATAGAGGTTGCCGTCAAAAGAAGGGTGGCGGGCAGTTTGGAGATAAAGGTGGAGAACACCTCTTTGCCCGAAATATAGCTGGTACCCATATCGCCCCGTAATAGATTCCCCAGCCAGACAAAGTACTGGGTCAGGAAGGGCTTATCCAGTCCCAGCTCCGCTTTGGCGGCATCCACCACCTCCTGAGAGACAACAGCACCGGTATTTTCCATTTTTTGTTCCACAGCGTCACTGCCGGCAATCCGCATCATGGCAAAGGACAGGAACGTGATCGCCAGCAGAATAGGGATCAGCTGCAGCAGGCGTTTGACAACATAGTTTCGCATCCGCTTTTTACCTCCTCACGGTATTTTCTCTAACGGGGAGCCACCGTCCGCTCCGGTAATAAAGGAACAGGCAAGCCGCCGTACACACCCATGTAATGGGATAAACTGCCGCCACGCCCATAACACTGGGCACATAATGCAGAATCCCTTTCAGCACGCAGGTGCGCACCAGGCACATATTAACCACGATGATCCCCATAGCGGGCAGGGCTTTCCCGGCGCCCCGGATAGCCGAGGCATAGACCTCCAGAAAGACATAAACAAAATAAAAGGGGTAGGCGACCCAGGCGATCTGAACACCCAGTTCAATCACATCCGCATCCTTGGCAAACAGGCCGAAGGCGAACTTGGAAAAGATAAGGGTCAGCGCCGAGGTTCCCAGCGTCACCGCCACGCCCAGAAGCACAGACATGTTAACGCCTTTTTTGACCCGTTCCACCTGATAAGTGCCGATGTTCTGACTGGTAAAGGTGGAGCAGGCCTGCCCGAAGGCCATAATGGGCAGATAGATAAAGTTCTCCACCTTGAAATAGGCTGTGAACGCCGCAATACTGTCCACGCCAAGCTCGTTAATGTGGGTCTGCACGATCAGGTTGGACAGCGTAATCACAACAGACTGCACCGCCGAGGGAATACCAACGATGAGAAACTCCTTACAAATGGCTTTGTCCAGCCCCATTTTCCCCAGGCGGAGCCGGTATTCGGTTTTCATCATGCACAGGTGCCGCACGGTCAGAAACGCCGCCAGACCCTGAGAACAGGCAGTTGCCAGAGCAGCGCCCTGTACGCCCCAATTCAGGAAATAGATAAATACGGTATTTCCCAGCAGGTTGGCAATACCGCCGACAAGCTGGTAGAGCATAGGCGACCGGGAATTTCCCAGCGCCCGCAGGATTCCGGAGCCGATGTTGTAGCTGACGATGGAGATCAGACTCAGCAGGTACAGCCGCAGATAAGATGTGGCGGTGGGCAGAATGTCCTCCGGCGTCCGCATCCACCGCAGACAGACTGGAGCCATCAGCAGGCCCAGAATCGTGAGCACCAAGGCAAGCAGGCAGGTCAGCCCCGCCGCTGTGCGGATAATGTCCTTTAGCCGTTGGGTGTTAGCGCTGCCCACCGCTTTGGCGGCTGCAACGCCCACACCAACACTCAGTCCCGTGAAAACCCCCAGAATGCAGGTCACAATCAGGCTGCTGGCTCCCACCGCAGCGGAGGCCTCTGCACCCAGAATCCGCCCCACAAACATCAGATCCACTGTATTGTACAGCAGCTGGATCAGACTTCCGGCAAACAGCGGAAGGGCAAAAGTCACCAGTTGCTTTCCGATGGGGCCTTGTGTCAAGTCTCGAATCTCCCCGTTACCCACGCTTCACGGCCTCCACAAGGAACATAGGCGTGGAAGCGTTGTTGATCCGCTCCTCCCGGGTCCATACCTGTTTCCAGATTTCTTTATCCGCCTGAACCTCCATACCCATGCCCTCCAGGACGGCAATGTCCCATTCCGGGCGGCGCTGGGCTGACAGGGGGGTTTGCAGAGCAATCGCCTCCATAGCGGCCACATCGGTTCCGGCGGTTTCGTCACCCACATCGGAATTGGCAATGTTCTCCCGATCCAGCAGGTGCCCCTTTCTGGCATCCTCATTATGGAGGTAGCTGTACCAGTTGGCGTCAAAGTTCAGAAGCAAGCCACCGGGTTTCAGAACCCGTGTCCACTGGGCATATGCTTTCTCTGGGTGATGCAGGTTCCATGTCAGGTTCCGGGTTACCAGCACATCAAAGCTGCTCTCCGGAAAGGTAAGTTCTTCCGCGTTCATTTGCAGGAAGGTGATTTTCTCTGCCAGCAAGCCCGCATTCTGCTTTGCCGCCTCCAGCATGGTTTCTGTATAGTCCACAGCGGTGACAGAGTATCCCTGCTCCGCCAAAATAATAGCGAAAAAGCCCGGGCCGGTACCCACATCCAGAACCTTGAGTTCCTCCGGCGCTTTTTCCGGGAAACGGGCATGAATCCGCTCCGTAATCACATTGCGCCAAACCAAACGCTGATTGGTGGCCAGTTCTTCCTGATTGACCCCGGAATAGCCGGGGGTTCGGTGGGTCCAGTAGTGGATATTCTCCTCTTCAAAGCATGTAAACTGTTTCATATGGTCTCCTGATAACGGGATAATCGAGAACACCACACTACTTTCGGGTGTGTGGCATTTTTGGTGGATTCAGAAATGGGATTATTTACCGGCACAGATTCCAAACATGGGAGCGGTTGTCAGATCCAGCTCTTTCAGAACCCGTGCCCCGGTGCCAATATCCACATGACAGCGCCGGAACCCAATCTGCTCCAATACCTTTTGGTCCCAGGCCGGGCGCATTTCCCGGCTGATGGCCATAGACATGGTGATGTCAGCATTCTCCTTCGCTAATGTTTCCGTCACGCCCACATGACCATAGGGGCTGTCAGCGGCAACTGCGGCATTCTGGGTGCTTTCACTGCGGACATGTTCGCCATAATTGGCATCGAAGTTCAGGAGCACACCATCCGGGCGCAAAACCCGAAACCACTCTTTATATGCGTTTTCCGGGTCGGGAAGGGTCCAGGTCAGATTTCGGCTGATGACCACATCGAAGCACCCGTCATCATACGCAAGCTTCTGGGCATCCATCTGCCGGAACACAATGTCCAGCTTCCGTTCCTGGGCCAGCTGCCTTGCTTCCTCCAGCATGGCAGGGGTTAGGTCGATTCCCTCTACCCGGTGGCCTTCCTGGGCCAGCAGCACCGCAAAGAACCCGGTGCCGGTTCCCACATCCAGAATGTCCAGGCCCTTTTTCTCCGGCAGGAGCCGCCGGATTTCCGCCAGCCACCTGTCCGCCATCTGGTTTTCCAGCTCGTTTCTGCGGACGGTTCCGAAATCGTGAGCCCGCTGTGTCCAGTAATTTTTGATTCGTTCTTCGATCATATTTCTCAGCTTTCCTGTGGGATGCGTTTTTGAAAGATGTGCTTATTGGAAAAAGTTTAGCAAATAGCAACGCCATTCGGAAGCCCCCAGGGGGGATAAAATGGGTTGTTTTGTGAGATTTGTTTGTTTCCTTTCGCAGCGGTGGCAATTTCGCTCTGAAAATTGTATAAATTATATAATGGTTTGACTAGGGGATATTTTCTCATAAAAATTCAGCGGCTCCGAAGAACCGCTGAAAGATTTCTCTGGACTGTGTTATATGGATTCTGCCCTCGTGCTTTGTGCTGCACGGGGTAACGAGACTGTGCTTTTCTGCTGCAAATGGATGTTCCGGGGACGTAATGCAATTATTTCTTTTTCCATCTGAGAATCAGCGCAGAATTAATGATGACAAACACAGACCCGGCATTGTGTACCAGAGCGCCCACCACCGGGTTCAGCACGCCGGCAATTGCCAGTATGATGGCGATAAAGTTTAAGGTCAGAGAGAAGGTCAGATTGTATTTGATCATCCTCATCATGTGCCTGGAGAGCCCCAGCAGGTGGGGAAGCTTCTGGATGTCGTCATTGACCAGCACAATGTCCGCCGCTTCCACGGCGATGTCACTGCCCACATCCCCCATGGCAATTCCCACATAGGCCTTTTTCAGCGCCGGAGCATCGTTGATTCCGTCACCAATCATGCAGACCGGCTTTCCCTCAGCCTGGCTTCTGCCAATTTCGTTCAACTTGTCCTCCGGCAGGCAGTTGGAGAAAACCTGCGTGATTCCCAGCTGTCCCGCAATTTGCTGGGCGGCGCTGCTGCAATCGCCGGTCAGCAGCACAGGTTCTACGCCAATTTCCCTGACCTGACGGATTGTCCCCGCCGCCGAGGGGCGCAGGGTATCACAGAGGGCCAGAAGTCCCACCGCCGCACCGTCCTCTGCCACAAAAATCACCGTGCAGCCCTTGGCGGCATATTCTTCCGCCGCCTGCGAGATGGCACTGGACATTTCCACGCCGTATTCGGAAAGAAGCTTTTCATTTCCGGCCAGAATTCTCTTTCCGTCCACAAGGGCTTTCACCCCCTGGCCGGGGAGCATCTGGAATTGTTCCGAAGAAAGATTGCCCCTGCCGATCTCCGCCCGATAGCAACTAACCACGGCTTTTCCCAGAGGATGCTCCGACCACAGCTCGGCGCTGGCTGCATCATAATACAGTTGTTCCTCCGTCAGCTCCGATGAAAAGCTGCGAACCGCCGTGACCTGGGGCATTCCAAGCGTCAGGGTCCCGGTTTTGTCGAAGGTAATCCGGCGCACCTTCGACAGTCGCTCCAGTGCGTCTCCCTCCTTAATCAGGAAGCCGTGTTTTGTAGCGTTTCCAATGGCCGCCATGATTGCGGTGGGGGTGGCAAGCACCATGGCGCAGGGGCAGAACACCACCAGGATGGTCACAGAACGGATGATCTCATGGGTAAAAATCCAGGTCAGCGCCGCGGCGGAAAGGGCAACCACCACAATCCAGGTAGCCCATCTGTCCGCGAGACTGACGATTTTTGCCTTGTCCGCGTCGGCGGACTGCACCAGACGAATCATCCGCTGGATGGAGCTGTCCTCCCCAACCTTGGTGGCCTCCATATCAAAGGAGCCAAACTGATTGACCGTTCCGCTGGAAACCTCGTCTCCCACGCTCTTATCCACCGGGAGTGATTCTCCGGTCATGACCGCCTGGTTGATGGAGGTAGTGCCTGCCCGGATGATACCATCCACCGGCACCGTTTCGCCGGGCAGGACACGGAGCAGATCTCCCACCCGAACCTGTGCGGCGGGAATGACGGTTTCCCTTCCGTCTGAGAGCACTCTGGCGGTACGGGGTGTCAGATGAACCAATTTTTCAATACCGGCCCTTGCCCTCGCCACCGTCAGGTCCTCCAGCAAGCCGCCCAGCTGCATGATGAAGGCAATCTCTCCGGCGGCAAAATCCTCTCCGATGATTACGGAGGCAATCAGCGCCAACGACACCAGAACATCCGCTTTGATATCGAGCGCGGTGACAAGCCCAATGATGGCCTCCAGAATAATGGGAACACCGCACAGGATAATGGACACCCACGCCGGGTCAAAGGGAAGTAAGTCCCCGAAAAAAATGCTGACCAGCATGGCAATCCCCGAAAGAACCAGCAGGGCAATCTCCTTTTTTGTCCCGCCCCACTCCAAAAAGCGTTCCAACCGTTTCATACCTGTCCTCCTTGTATACCGTATGGGGTATAGGTATATATTACCCATAGGGGTATGGGTTGTCAACTCCCCCTTGACAAATTTCCATCCTTGTCTGATAATACGAATAGTATCAGACAAGGACAGGAGGCATGGCTATGAGACAATGTATGAATGCGGAGAATCTTCACCGGCGCTTGAAAAAGATTATAGGCCAGGTTCAGGCCATTGACCGTATGATCGACGAGGATGTTCCCTGCGAGGACATTTTGGCTCAGATCAATGCCGCCAAGTCCGCCCTCCACGGCTGCGGAAAGGTGGTTTTGGAGGGGCATATCAAGCATTGCGTAAAAGACGGGCTTGAACACGGTGACCCTGATCAGACCATCGCCAATTTTACAAAAGCAGTGGAGCGGTTTGCCAATATGAATTAAATTAAAGGAAGTGGGTGTTTCCGAATGGATACACTCACTTCTCTTTTTTGTAGTTCAGGCTGCTTTTCTGCGTTTTTCCCGGCTCACTCACATCCGCTTCCAAGCGTGGTCCGATCCGCAGTGATACGAATCATTAACCCTGCTTCCCTCACAAGCCCCCGGGGGAAGCAGTTTGCAAGGCACGGCGAAAAAAAGAAGATAGCGGAAAAATTTCATCCCCCAGGGGGGCTTCCGCCGGTTTCTGATCTATGATAGAATCATGCCATCAGTTAATATGCTCAATCCTAACGGAAAGCACCACACTGTTTGGGGAAGCAGTGTGGTGTTTTTCACAGATAGAAGCAGGAGGACACAAAATGACACATACATGGAAGATTTCATACATTGGATGCCAAACCTGCCAGGCCCGTGTGCACTGTGCCGAATGTGAGAAAATGCTTTCCGAAATGCTGATGCGGCTGGAGGGCATTCAGGCGGCAGTGGTAGAGATTGCCAAAAAGCAATTGATGGTGGAGGTCAATATCGATTGTGACTTACTGGAAGAAGCCATGGAGGACATAGGAATTTTTGTTGGCTGAGCAGAAAATCCATGATATAATCAGTGTGTAATTTTCAGTTTGAAGGAGCAAGGAATGGAAAAGAAAACACTGCAAGAAATTTTGCGCGCTCATGCCAAACGCTATCCCAAAATGCAGCCAACCGATGCTGTGAAACTGATCTACCAGAATGAATTTGGCGGAGGGCATCTGATCCGGGACGAGGCGGCTGTCCTGAATTACCTGCGTCAGGAATATGTATCCGTAGAGAAAGACCTGTCTATGCCGCTGTATGAGGATATCGGAAACGGAATTGTCCGGGTGAATCTGGCGGCAGTACAGGAAGCCGATTTGGAAAAACTGGGGCAGGCCTTCATTCGCTCCGCCGCAGAACATAAGGGCAATCTCGACAGTTTCAAGGAAAAGCTGGCGGTGCTTACCGAAGTGACAGAAGGTGGCGTTTTTGCCTTTGGTGCAGACGAACTGTGCACCTATCTGGACGAATATGCAAATGCCGGTTACCCGGCGGTATCCCACAGCCCGGAATATCGGCAAGCCTACAAGCCCGCTTACCGTATTGTTCAAGTCGGGTAATGTCCATCCCCCTGGGGGGCTTGTGAAAAAACTATGGGTATGATACGATTTCTTTAACGCAGTTCGGAGGGATCGGTATGGCCGTGCATTGCGAAGAATATAACCACGCAAATTGTCATGCGCACGGCATTGCCCATTCCCATAGCCATGTTCACGAAAATCAGAGTGCGGTATTCAATATTAACCGGAGGGTGTGTTATGATCGGTAAGGACTTTAACCCATGGAAGCATTTTGATAATTACCATGAGCAGATGTTTGATGACAAGTCCAGCGACCTTCCCCAATGGCCCATCAAGCTTTGGAAGGTGCCAACAGTTTCCCCCTATTTCCATCAGGCACATCTGCTGATTGCTGCGGATTGCAGTGCCTTTTCCTGCCCGGCCTTCCACGACAAACTGTCCAAAGGAAAGGTGACATTAATCTGCTGCCCGGATTCTGATTTTGATATCACCACCAAGCTGGAGGATATTTTCTCCCATAACGAGATTGCCAGTATCACGGTAGTGAAGATGGAAAAACCCTGCTGTACCGACCTGCTGAACTATGTATTTCAAGCGGCGAAAATGAGCCGTTTGCCTGTCCCCATCCAGGTCACAAACCTGTTTGTGGATGCCGAAGATGTAACCGAATAATCATTATCAAGGAGATATTGCTATGCACATCGATCACGATCACATTGCCGGGGGCGAACACAGCCACGAGCATACCCACAGCCACACCCACGAGCACACCCACGACGGCCATACCCATACCCACGAACATACCCATGAGCATACCCACAGCCACGAGCATCCTCATGATCACGACCACCTCCACGAAAGCGGCAGCGCCCATAACCACGCCCATACGCCTATGGACGAGCTGCTGGCCCTGATGAAGTACATGGTGGGCCACAATGCTTCCCATGCCAAGGAACTGGCAGACCTGGCTGCACAGCTTAAAAGTGCAGCAGGAGAAGCTGCCTACGAGAAGGTCATGTCTGCCGTTGCCGACTTCGACAAGGGCAATAAAAAGATCTCCCAGGTTCTGAAAGAACTGGGTGCGGAGTAACGGTGTTTATGCGTAGGAAGAGATAGCATACGCTATATTTTTCATAAATAAGCTAGACTTTTGAACTTCCTTGTGGTATGTGTTGGTACTGCAAAGGAGGTGCTGGCTATGGCACAAAGGATACTACAATCAGAAAACAAAATAAGAAAACGCGGTCTTGCTTCGGAAGGGATTTCCGTTGCAAGGCCGCTTTTGCTATGTCAGGGGGTGATGGTGTGAAGATTCTGCACGAACTGTGGTATGGAAATATTTATCCCAGCGAGC
Source organism: Faecousia sp. (assembly GCA_051867275.1). Classification (GTDB taxonomy): domain Bacteria; phylum Bacillota; class Clostridia; order Oscillospirales; family Oscillospiraceae; genus Faecousia. The sequence continues at coordinate 15,128 of JBJDYK010000080.1, read as the reverse complement.
GTCCCATAAGGAAAGACAGTGAGTATGCGGAGGCTCTGCACAAGGTGGTGGGCGAAAAAGACAGTCTGTTGCCAAGTCTGTCCCCGGAACTGTAAAAGGGAATCGAAAAGCTGCTGGATGTGCAGATGGAAGCGGCGGTGATTGCGGAGCGGGATGCCTTTGTCATGGGCTTCCGGCTGGCAGTTCAGATTCTGGTGGATGCATTCACAGATCCGCCCATCACACACCCATAGCCTATGCCCTGAATGATATGCACATCCCCGCCAGAAAGGGCGAGTGGAGCCAGACCTCTATTGTGAACATCCTGACCAACGAAGTGTATCTGGGAAAAATCCGCTGGCGCAGAGAGCCTGTTAAACGGGTTGTGAAGGATGGGATGTTAGCCAAGAAGCGTATTCAAAATGACGATTACGACCTTTACGACGGCTTGCATGAGCCGATCATCACGGAAGAACAGTGGGAGCGTGTAAAAGTGGCACAAAAGCAGCGCAATCATAGCCCTGTCAATACGGAACGGCAGCTGCGGAATCCCTTTGCGGGCATTCTGTTCTGCGATAAGTGTGGGGCGATTATGAAGCGGACGGTTCCCGATATGCGCAGGAATCCTACCCCTTGGTATCGATGTACCACCAGGGGATGCGATTGCAAGATCATAAAGTGCGATATCGTAGAGAGTGCAATCCGGGACGCTATGGAAGAATGGCTGGATGCGTATATGATCCAGATCGAATCTAATCAGCAGCCGACAGTAGATCCTACCACAGCCGCACTGGAAACCATTCGGGGACAGCTCACAGGATTGCAGCGTCAACAGGAAAGCATCTGTGAGTATCTGGAAAAGGGCGTATACACCATCGATATGTTCACCAAGCGAAACGCATCGTTATCTAATGAAATCAAGCAGTTGCAGCTTGTGGAAGCAGACCTTTTACGCCAGCAAAGCGAGGGAAGCCAAAAGGAACGCAGAACGGCTCAAATCATTCCTACAACGCAGCACATTCTGGAGAGCTATCCCCTTCTGGGTACAGAAGAAAAGAACCGACTGTGGAAGCTGGTCATGAAAAAGGCTACGGTCTATCGTTCACCTGACGATCACCTGACAGTCAATATCTACCCCAATCTGCCCAAGTAAGCATAAGTCCATACGCAAGCAATACCACAATTTTTAGAAAAGTCATCGGTTTCTATCGACTTTTTGCCCCTTCCCATGATATAATACAAAAAATTATCCATGGGAGGGGGCGTTTTGCGTGCCTGAACAACTAAAAAAAACGCCATGTTGTACGGGTCTGCTGGCCCATGTGGACGCGGGGAAAACCACCCTCTCCGAGGCCATTTTATATACCACCGGCCAGCTTCGGAAGCTGGGGCGGGTGGACCATGGGGACGCGTTCCTGGACACCCACAGTCTGGAACGGGCCAGAGGCATCACCATTTTCTCCAAGGAGGCCCGGTTTTCTCTGGGCGATTGGGAAGTGACCCTGGTGGACACCCCGGGTCATGTGGATTTCTCCGCCGAAACGGAGCGGGTGTTGCAGGTGCTGGACTGCGCCGTTTTGATTATCAGTGGCACCGATGGGGTTCAGGCCCATACCAGGACCCTGTGGGACCTGCTGCGGCGGAACCATGTGCCCACCTTTTTATTTGTCAACAAGCTGGACCTGCCCGGCCCCGGAGCGGAGGCCATTCTGGAGTCCTGCAAAAAGGACCTGTCCCCCAACTGCGTCAGCTTCAACCAGCCGGAGGAGGCCATATGGGAGGAGGCGGCCCTGTGTGACGAGGCACTTCTGGAAACCTATCTGGAAACCGGACATCTTTCCCGGGAGGAACTGGCCCGGCTGGTGCGGGAGGAAAAGCTGTTTCCCTGCTGCCGCGGCTCCGCTTTGCGGCTGGAGGGGGTGGAGCGGCTGCTGGAGGTCCTGTCGGAGCTTGCCCCGGAGCCCCAGTATCAGGAGGAATTTTCCGCCCGGGTGTATAAAATTGCCCGGGACCCCCAGGGCAACCGCCTGACCTGCGTGAAAATCACCGGCGGCAGCCTGAAGGTTCGCTCTACCCTGTCCTATCACGGAAAGGATGGGGATTATGAGGAAAAAATCAAGGAAATCCGCCAATATTCCGGTGGGAAATACACCCAGCTTGAGGAGGCACAGGCGGGAACCGTCTGCGCCCTGACGGGGCTGAGCAAAACCTACCCGGGTCAGGGGCTGGGGGTCGAATCCGAGGGCGGCCTGCCGGTTCTGGAGCCGGTCATGACCTACGCCCTGGAGCTGCCCCAGGGCTGCGACCCCCGGGTGATGCTGCCAAAGCTCCTGGAGCTGGGAGAGGAGGACCCCCAGCTTCACATCCTCTGGGACGACCGGCTGGGCTGCATCCAGGCCCGGCTCATGGGTCAGGTCCAGACGGAGGTGCTGAAGCATCTGGTGTCCGACCGCTTCGGAGTGGACATCCAGGTGGGAGCAGGCAGAATTTTATACAAAGAAACCATTGAAAACACGGTGGAGGGCGTGGGCCACTACGAGCCCCTGCGCCACTATGCCGAGGTTCATCTGCTGCTGGAGCCTCTGCCCCGGGGCAGCGGGCTGGTGTTCGGCTCTGCCTGCCCGGAGGATCAGTTGGACCGGAACTGGCAGCGTCTGATCCTGACCCATCTGCTGGAAAAGACCCATCTGGGCGTTCTCACGGGGGCCCCCATCACCGATATGAAGATCACTCTGGCAGCGGGCAAGGCCCATTTAAAGCACACCGAGGGCGGCGACTTCCGACAGGCCACCTACCGGGCGGTGCGGCAGGGGCTGATGCAGGCGAAAAGCATCCTGCTGGAACCCTGCTATACCTTCCGCCTGACGGTGCCCCTCGCCAACCTGGGCAGGGCTATGATGGACCTGCGGACCATGACCGAGGATGTGACCCAGACACAGGCAGGGGCCTTCGCCGTCCTGGAGGGCAGCGCCCCGGTGGCTCTGCTGCAAAACTATGCCGCCCAGGTGGCTGCCTACACCAGAGGCGAGGGCCGCCTCTCTCTGGGGCCCGGCGCCTATGCCCCCTGTAAAGAACAAGCGGCTCTGGTGGAGGCAGCGGCCTATGACCCGGAGGCGGATCTGGACAATACCCCGGATTCCGTATTCTGCGCCCATGGAGCCGGCTTCAACGTGAAGTGGAGCCAGGTTCCCTATCAGATGCACCTGCCCTCCTGCCTGAAGATTCCGACGCCGGTGCGTGAAACAAGGAAACCCCGGCAAACCTCCGTCAGCGACAAAGAACTGGAGGCCATCATGGACCGGGAATTCGGCCCCATCCGCAGGCCCCAGTACCGGATGCCCCGGGTCACGGCTGAGTCCCACAGCCCGGAGCCTGTGCAGCCCCGGGAGGAATATCTGCTGGTGGACGGCTACAATATGCTCTTCGCCTGGGACGGGCTGAAGGAGCTGGCAAAGACGGATCTGGAATCCGCCCGGCAGCGTCTTATGGATATTTTGAGCAACTACGCCGCCTTCAAGCGACGTCATGTGGTGCTGGTGTTTGACGGCTACCGGGTCAAGGGCAGCCGGGGCCAGCGGTTTTTGCACCACAATCTGCTGGTGGTGTACACCCGGGAGAATGAGACCGGCGACGCCTACATGGAGGCCCTGATCCACGCCATCGGCAGGAACGACCGGGTGTGGGTGGCCACCTCCGACAGCCTGATTCAGCTCTCGGCATTTCGCACCGGCATTCTGCGCCTGTCCGCCCGGGAGCTGCAAAATGAGGTGGCGGCGGCGGAGCAGGAAATGGCCGCGTACCTGAAATCCATGGACACCGCCCAGCGGCTGAAGGACCGGGAGGACCAGAAAGCAGCCTGGCAGAAGCTGCTGGAACGCTTGGAGCCTGCGGAAATCTAAAAAAACCGCCCCGCCCCCCGAAAAAAGGGAGCGGGGCGGATGTATGATTTATGGGATAAGTGCTTAACGGACCCAGTCAGCAAATCTGCAAATGGCACCCACTGTAGGGGAGGGTCATGACCCTCCCGGCGTCAGGCACCGGAATTTTAAACAAATTCGGGCGAATCCGCAGGGAGTTTGATTCGTATTCGCCGAAATTCGGTACAAGATGTTATTTCGTACTGCCGGGAGGGTCATGACCCTCCCCTACAGCGGGTGCTGCGAAGAACGATCATTTTGCTGCCCTGACTGCGTTATGTCGATGAGCATTATGGGATATTTCGGCGGTCATGGCAGGTAGCTGCGCAGGAGGTAGGCCACAGCCTGAATAAACCGGATGTCGCAGCTCTGGCTATAGAAGTCTGCCTCGTCGGAAATGTTGGGAAATTCAAACAAACAGGCGTCGTAGCCCAGCTCATATCCGGCCCAGGCGGTGAAGTAGCCGCAGCCCTTTTCCAGGCTGGTATAATAATTGTCCGGGAAAAAGAGGGAAAAGCCCCGGAAAAGATGGTTGTTTCTGTCTCCTGTCACCAGGGTTTGGCAGTACCAGCCGTGGACATCGATGAGGACATTGGCTCCGCTTCCCCGGATATCCCGGATAAAAGACGCCAGGGACGCCGCCTCCGGTACGGAAAGAGGCTGGGAACCGGCATAGTTTCGCGAGTCCCCGCCGGGGGAGAAGCGGTAGGGGAAGGCGCGGTTCAGGTCCACGCCCTGCCCCAGGGTGCACCGGCCGGGGCCGTCGCAGGTCCGCCCATCCCGAAGTCCGTCGGGATTGAGGCAGGGCAGTACATATACGGACCACCCCTCCGGCTCCACCAGCACGCTGCCGCAGGCCGAAAGGGTGTCCATAAGCCGCCAGGCGGTGTCCACCAGAAGCTGACCGTCCCGGTCAAAGCCGTCCTCATAGCCGTGCATGGCAAAGGTGAGAATCATCACGTTTTCTCCCTGTCCAAAGCGGTATGCCTCCAGCTCCCGGCCTTCAAAGCTCCGGCCATAGACGATTTTCTCAGGTGTGATGGGAAGAATCTGCTGTCGGGGCGTCAGGACGGGTGAGAGAGGCACCGGATAATCGTCGAAAAAGCGCACCTGGCTCACAGACAGCAAGACCGGCAGCAGCACCGCCAAACAGATGATTGCCAGATGCTTTTTCCGCATATTCCTCCACCCCTTCCACGGCCTGTGGAGGAATCATAGAGGAAAGGTGCATCTGTTTTGCATCAAAATCCAGAAAAATGGGACTTCAGAGGGACTTGCTCTGTTTGGGACGCTTTTTGGATACTTTTTTTCCCTTGGCGAAGAGAATATCGCCCCAGTCGAAGATGCGCTGGAGGCCGAAGAACACGGTGGGCGTCATGAGGAAGACCGCTGCCAGGACGATGACCATCTCCAGATCCAACGCCACGAATTCGAAAAGATCGCCTAAGAACAGGAAGCTGAAGCAGCAGGCGGCGGCCATGAGGCCCCACAGGATTTTTCTCTGGCGGCTGAAGGGCTTACAGATCTGGAACAGCACCAGCAGTCCCGTCAGGCTCATAAGGGCAGCGGACACGGTGTAGAGCTGATCCGTAGGCAGCTTGAAGACCAGCACGAAGCCTACGGCCATCAATACCACAATGAGATTGGTCAGACCACCGGGGAAGGCTTTGCGCAGGACTCCCGTCATGAATCGTCCCTTGACCCGCTCCCTGTTGCTCTCCAGAGCCAGGAAGAAGGAGGGTACGCCGATGGTCAGGGCGCTGATCATGCTCAGGTGCATGGGCGTCACCGGGTAGGGGAAGGTGGCAAACATGGAAACCAGGGCCAGCAGCAGGGAAAAGATATTCTTCACCAAAAAAAGAGCGGCGGAACGCTGAATGTTATTGATAACCCGCCGGCCCTCGGCCACCACGCTGGGCATGGCGGCAAAGTCGGACTTCAGCAGCACCAACTGGGACACCTGGCTGGCGGCCTGGGAGCCGGAGGCCATGGCAATGCCGCAGTCCGCCTCCTTCAGAGCCAGCACGTCGTTGACGCCGTCGCCGGTCATGGCCACCGTGTGGCCGTCCTTTTTCAGAGCCTGAATCAGCCGCTTTTTATTGTCCGGCGTGACCCGGCCGAAGACGATGTATTCCCGGGCGGCCCGGGCAAAGTCCCCGTCCGTTTTTAAGGTTGTGGTGTCGATGTACCGCTCGGCCCCCTCGATGCCGGCCCGGCGGGCCACCTCGGAGACGGTGACGGGATTGTCGCCGGAGATGACCCGGATGGAGACCCCCTCCCGGGCGAAGTAGCGGAAGGTAGCGGGGGCACTGGCCCGGACCCGGTTGGACAGCAGCACCAGCGCCATGGGCCGCACCTGCTCCGGAACCAGAGCTTCGTTGGGTACAGGCGTTCCCTGGTACTGGGCAATCAGCAGTACCCGGCAGCCCAGGGCGGACCAGGGCTCCGCAGTCTCCCGGATGGTCTCGTAGCGGCTGCCCAGCACGAACTCCGGCGCGCCCACCACAAAGCAGCCCCGGTCAAATACGGCGGCGGACCATTTGGCCTGGGAGTTGAAGGGGATGCGCTTCTGGCAGCGCCAGGTGGTTTTGCCCGCGAAAACCTCCGCCATGGCCTTGCCGGTGTCGTTTTCCGGCTCCGTGTCGGAGTAGAGGGCGGCCAGAACCTGCTCCAGAAATTCGGGATCGTCGTGGGCGGGGTCCAGCGGCACCACGTCCTGAACCTCCATTTTCGGCTCCGTAATGGTGCCGGTCTTGTCCACGCACAGCACATCCACCCGGGCCAGAGTCTCGATGCAGTTCATGTCCTGCACCAGTACCTTCTGCTGGGCCAGCTTCATGGCCGACACGGCCATGGCCACGCTGGTCAGCAGGTACAGCCCCTCCGGGATCATGCCGATGAGGGCCGCCACCGTGGCCTCCACGGTGGTGGTGAAATCCATTTTCAGAATATTATATTGTCTGTAAAACAGAATGCAGCCCACGGGAATCAGGGCAAAGCCCACCACCCGGATCAGCTTGTCCAGGGAGCGCATCATCTCCGACTGAGTGGCGTGAACATTCTTTTTGGCTTCGGTGGACAGCCTGGTGGCGTAGGCATCGGGGCCCACCTGGGTCAGTTGTGCCCGGCCCCGCCCGGCCACCACAAAGGAGCCGGATTTTAAGGAATCCCCCGGCTTTTTGAGGATGGCATCGGCCTCGCCGGTAATCAGGGATTCGTTGACCTGGAGCTCTCCGGTGCGGAGAATGCCGTCGGCGCAGATCTGATCTCCGGCGGAAAGCTCAATGATGTCGTCCCGCACCAGCAGCTTGGGCCGGATGCCCACCAGGACGCCGTCCCGCAATGTCTTCACCGGCTGCTCCGCCACCAGGGTCAGCTTGTCCACGGTGCGCTTGGAGCGGATTTCCTGAACGGTTCCGATGGCGGTGTTGGCAATGGCGATGACCAGAAACATCATGTTCTTGTAGGAACCGGCCAGAACCAGCAGCACCGCCAGAATCAGGAAGATCATATTGAAAAAGGTGACGGAGTTTTCCTTGATAATCTGCTTTTCCGACTTGGAGGGCGGCTCGCCGGGGTCGTTGGACCAGCCGCATTGCAGCCGGGTCTTGGCCTGGGCCTGGGTCAGACCATAGGCCGGGTCCGGCGTACAGGCAGCCACGGGTCGCCGTGGAATGGGGGCGGCGGCAGATGCTTTTTTACGTTTTTTCTGTTCCATGGGGGACTTGTTCTCCTTTCCCGGAGGTATAGACCGGAAGACCGTTGACCCGGTCCCACAGCAGCAGGGGCTGACCGGATTCCCAGGAAATCTCCGATGGCCGGCCCAGGAAGTGATTGCTGACGCACAGCGGGAAATCCGATGTGAGGGTGTGATGTTCGAGGGGATACTGTAGCCCCCGGATGGTAAGCCCAGTTACCGGCTGACCCAGGCAGAACATGGAGAAGATGCCCTCCGCCCCGGAGCCGAAGCGGACATATCCGGGAGGCAGCACCGCAGCCAGATAGGTCAGCCCCACAAGATACCCCTGTGCGCCCTGGGAGGCCAGCCAGGCCAAAGTCTGAAAGTTTGCAACCGTATGATCCAATCGGGGACCGTCCAGACCGCCGTAGACCAGGAACCGGCCGCAGCCCTCTTTCAGTCCCATGCGAACCGCCAGCATGGAGTCGGTGTCGTCCTTTTCCACCGGGAACACGGCGCCTCCCCGGGGTACATAGCCCAGGGAATCAAAATCGCCCAGGATGCGGTGGGGCGTCAACCCCAGGGCCTCCGTATGGCGCAGACCCCCGTCGGCGGCCAAAATCAGGTCCGCCGGGGCGGGAGATTCCAGCAGCCCATTGAAGCCGCCGGCGCAGAAAATATGGCAGGTTTTCATGACAAATGACTCCCTTCCGGGGAATGAATCCCATTTTCCTTATCATGCTTATGGGGTCGGTCAGCAAATCGGTGAATGATCGCCCGTACCCACTGTAGGGGAGGGTCATGACCCTCCCGGCGGCAGGCACCGGAATTCACAAACAAATCTGGGCGAATCCGCATGGAGCTTGGTCCGAATTCGCCAAAATGCAGTGCAAAATGTTTCTGCGTTCTGCCGGGAGGGTCATGACCCTCCCCTACAGTGGGAGATGCGATGAACGATCATAATTATACCACATTTCGCCGGAAAACGAAAGGTACGGGCCATAACTTTAATAAGAAATTAAGGGTGCTTCTGCCGAAACGGAGAATTTTCATGCATGAGGAGAAGAATACAAAAAAAGTGTTGATGTTTCCGGGAATAAATTATATAATATCACCATGAAAACACAGGACACTGGAAGAAAAGAGCGTGATGTTCATTATGGCCGAACAAGAAAAAAACCATAACCCGGCCCAGTCTGAGGGCCGGAGTACCTATCACTACAGCACCGGCCCCGCCGGTCAGCCCATGGGAACCCATAGCCGCCCGGCAGACGGCCAGATTCCTGCCACAGGCATGAATCAAAACACCCAGCCGGCTTCCGAGCCCGCGGTACCCCGCCGCCGCAGAAGGCCTGCCATGGCAGGCCCGGGACAGAAGGCGGTGCTGGTGATTCTGGGCCTGATTCTGGCCTTTGCCCTGGGCACCCTGGCAGGCATCGGCCTGTCCTACAATGCCTGGGTGGTGAACGGGGAGCCGGCACCCAGCCAGGAGGCTTACCGGATTCCCGATGACGGGGACACGGAGCC
>JBJDYK010000080.1:0-5926 GCA_051867275.1 Faecousia sp. | reverse complement strand
AGCCGGCACCCAGCCAGGAGGCTTACCGGATTCCCGATGACGGGGACACGGAGCCTGAAGATACAAAGCCTCAGGAGACGAAGCCGGAGGAGACGAAGCCGGAGGAGACGAAGCCGGAGGAGACAAAGCCGGAAGAGACGAAGCCCGAAGAAACAAAGCCGGAGGAGACAAAACCGGAGGAAACCACGCCCCAGGAGACGGAACCGCCCGCAACGGAGCCTCCCGCGACGGAGCCGCCCGCCTCGGCTTACATCATCCCCGACAGCGACAGCCGCTACCTGTCCGCGGAAGACTATCAATACTTAAGCGATTGGGAGCTGGTTCTGGCACGGAACGAGATCTTCGCCCGTCACGGCCGCCGGTTCAGCAACGCCGACATCCAGGAATATTTTGACGGGTGCAGTTGGTACAAGGGCACCATCGACCCGGATGATTTTGACAGCAGTGTCTTCAACGATTATGAGCTGAAAAACATTCAATTGCTGAAGGCCGCCAGTGACGCGCGGTAGGAGGGAAGGACCATGAAGATAACGAGAAAACAGGCATACCGTCTCATGGCGGTTCTGGTGGTGCTCATTGCGGCAGCCGTGGTGGGCATCCTTCTGGCCCTTGGCCATGTGGCGGATACCACTACCATCCTGACCTGAACGCAGGCGGAAAGGGACGACTTATGGCAACACAAAAAGGGCATGTCCGCTCTGTAGAGAAGGCCGTTGAGCTGCTGGACTGCTTCTGGGCATCAGGCCGCCCCATGTCCCTGACGGAGCTGGTGAGCGCCACCGGCTGGGCCAAGAGTACGGTTCACGGCCTACTGGCCTCCATGACGGACTCTGCGGTGGTGGAACAGGGACAAGATGGGAAATACCGCCTGGGCTATCACCTGTTTGAGCTGGGCAGCAGCGCCAGCGGAGCCTGGAATGTGGTGGAGCTGGCCATGCCAAGGATGAATGAACTGATGCAGGCCCTGGGCCAGTCCGTTTATCTTGCAAGGCTCTGCGGGGAAGAGCTGCTCCTGGTGGCCGGGTCCGAGCCGCAGACAGGCTTTCACATTTCCTCCCAGGTGGGCAGCCGGATTCCGCTGCACTGTACCTCCCAGGGCAAATGCATTCTGGCAAATCTGCCGGAGGCACGGGTCAAGGACCTGCTTCAGAGCAAGGGCATGGAGGCCTGTACACCGGCCACCATCACCGGCTGGAAGGAACTGAAGGCCCAGATGGAGCTGACCCGGGAGCTGGGCTACGCCGTGGAGCGGGGGGAATTCCACCCCGGTCTGCAATCCGTAGGCGCGCCGGTGTTTGACGCGGGAGGTAACTGCTGCTGCGCCATCGGCATGGTGGAGTTCCAGAACCCTGCCCAGCCTACCATCGACCGCCGCACGGTGGAGCTGATCCGCGGGGCGGCCCGGGGAATCTCCCAGGACCTGGGCTGGCGGCGGGGAACCGAAATAAGATAAATGCTTATCAGGCCCCGTCAGCAAAAGCACCCACTGTAGGGGAGGGTCATGACCCTCCCGGCGGCAGGCACCGGCTTTTACTAACATATTTGGGCGAATCCGCAGGATGTTTGACTCGAATTCGCCGAAATGCGGCACAAATTGTTATTGCGTACTGCCGGGAGGGTCATGACCCTCCCCTACAGTGGGCATTGCGAGGAACGATCATTTTGCTGCCTTTCAAGGCCGGGCTGAGTTATGTCGATAAGCATTATAAAATAAACAGAGAGAACCGGCACATCGTCCGGCGGAGGCACACTATGGCAAAGCTTTATTTCAAGTACGGCGCCATGGGCTCGTCCAAAACGGCCCAGGCACTGATTACCAAGTACAATTACGAGGAAAATGATCTGAGCGTTTGGCTCATGAAGCCCAGTGCCGATACCCGGGACGGCCTTCAGATTCTGCGCAGCCGCATCGGCCTCCAGGCCCAGGTGGAGATCGTGGACCCGGCGTGCGATGTGCTGGAGCTGTTTCGGAAGACCCGGCTGGGCCGGTGCGACGTCATCATTGTGGATGAGTGCCAGTTCATGACCCCGGAGCAGATTGACCAGCTTCGGACCATTGTGGACGAGTACAATCTGCCGGTCATGTGCTTCGGATTGCGGACGGATTTCCAGTGCCATCTTTTCGGCGGCAGCCGCCGTCTCATGGAGGTGGCCGATACCATCCAGGAGATCAAGACCATCTGCGACTGCGGCGCCAAGGCCACGGTTAACGCCCGGATCGATGGGGACGGCTACATCGTCACCGAGGGTCAGCAGCTTCTTCTGGGCGGCAACGACAGCTACATCGCCATGTGCCACAAGTGCTGGGTCCGTGGCATCCGGGAACATAAGAAAATCAAACTCCACGGCACAGGCGAGCCTTTGGATTCCTGAACCACACGGAGAAACACCAATCATAAGGAGGAATTTCCAATGGAACTGAAAGAAATTCTTGAAAAATGTGACCATACCCTGTTGGCCCAGACCGCTACCTGGGCGGAGATCAAAGCAATTTGCGACGACGGCATGAAGTACCACACCGCCTCCGTCTGCATTCCCGCCTCCTATGTAAAGCAGGCCAAGGAATATGTGGGGGACAGGCTGGCTATCTGCACCGTCATCGGCTTTCCCAACGGCTACGCCACCACCGCCTCCAAGTGCTTCATGGCCACCGACGCCGTGGACAACGGGGCCGACGAGGTGGATATGGTCATCAACATCGGCTGGGTCAAGGACGGAAAGTATGACCTGGTTGAAGATGAAATCCGTCAAATCAAGGCCGCCTGCAAGGGCAAGCTCCTGAAGGTCATCATCGAGACCTGCCTGCTGACCGATGAGGAGAAGATCGAGCTGTGCCGGGTGGTCACGGCCTCCGGCGCGGACTATATCAAGACCTCCACCGGCTTTTCCAAGGCCGGGGCCACCTTCCATGATGTGGAGCTGTTCGCCAAACACGTTGGCCCCAATGTGAAGATCAAGGCCGCAGGCGGCATTTCCAGCCTGGAAGACGCGGAGGAATTCATCCGCCTGGGAGCCTCCCGCCTGGGAACCTCCCGGATTGTGAAGCTGGCCAAGTCCATGGATGCCGAAAACGACGGCTCTTACTAAAAATTGTGTGAACAGGAGGAACAAACCATGCTCGTTACCCCGACCCCCCACATCAGCGCCAAGCCCGGTGATTTCGGCAAGACCGTTCTCATGCCCGGCGACCCCCTGCGCTCCAAATTCATCGCTGAAAATTTCCTGGAAAATCCGGTACTTGTAAATAACGTCCGGGGTGTCCAGGGCTATACCGGCACCTATAAGGGTGTCAAGGTTTCCGTCATGGCCTCCGGTATGGGTATGCCCGCCATCGGCATCTACTCCCACGAGCTGTTCAACGGCTACGGCGTGGAGAATATCATCCGTGTGGGCTCCGCCGGCGCCATCCAGGAGCATATCCACCTGTACGACCTGGTGATTGCCCAGGGTGCCTGCACGGATTCCAACTGGGCCAGGCAGTTCCACCTGCCGGGTACCTTCGCCCCCATCGCCTCCTATGAGCTGCTGAGCAAGGCCGTGGAAGCCTCCCGGGAGCTGGGCGCCACCTACCATGTGGGCAACGTCAACTCCTCCGATACCTTCTACGGGGACCATGTGGGCGTACCCGAGGGGCTGGATTCCCTGTACGGCCTGAAGAAAATGGGCGTCATGGCACTGGAAATGGAAGCCGCTGCCCTGTACATGAACGCCGCCCGCTACGGCAAGCGGGGCCTGTGCATCTGCACCATTTCAGACCACATTCTGACCGGCGAGGAGACCACCTCCGAGCAGCGCCAGAACTCCTTCACCACCATGATGAAGGTGGCCCTGGAAGTGGCAGTAAAGATGGAGAAATAACCTGCTGGGGCGGCTTCGGGCCGCCCTTTTGCGCACATCATCTGTAGGGGCCGGATATATCCGGCCCGGCAGTGGGCACTATGTTGCGCAGATAATGGGGGTAAATTCGTAAAACCTATGAGCAGGAACAAAATTGTCCCATCGAGGTCCAATTTTGTTTCGGGCCGGATATATCCGGCCCCTACAGCGGGTGTTCAGGAAATACCGGCTGGCTGACCGGTGCGCACTCCAATGTCATCCTGAGCGCAGCGAAGGATCTGGTTGCCTACACTTCCCTGCATGAGATCCTTCACTTCGTTCAGGATGACACGGGTGTGCGGTACAAACTGACTAATAAATCGCGTTTTTTGACATTGCCCCGTGTGCCGATTTTTTCGAAACGGACGGTTTGAATGAAAGGACAGGTGGAAAAATGAAGAAAATCCATGGCGGAATCTCTCTTTTCAGAGCTGCAAACCTGGGAAACATACTGCCCTTTTCCGTTATCGTGATGGGATTTACCGGCTTTGTTCTGCTTCGGGCGCTGTCTGTCAGTTACAGCGGCGTTCCCTGGTTCGCATGGCCCATTGTGGGCTTTGTTCTGGGCGGATTTGTTTTCATGTTCCTTGCGGGCTTCGGCACACTTTTATTCTGCACACAACGGGTGGAGATTGGCAGTGACGAGATTGTAGTGCGTTTGGGACCGCTGGTATTCCGGCGGATGCAGGCGCTTTCCGTCCATACCATCGGCTTTGGTGAGATCGCCTCTGGAAAAGGCAATCCCACCTTCGATGGCTTCCTGATTCTGTCCAGCCGGACGCCTGATGAGGTGGAGGCCGCGGGACGGCGCATCCTGGAAAAAAGCGCACTGTCAGATATAGGTATCTCCGCCGGGGCATTGATTTGGACGACCGGGCAGCCCGATGCCGGGCATGGTTCGACAGCCGTATGCTGTATTTGCTTTTGTGCTTTGATAGAGACATCCTTCTGGGTTTTACACCGGAACGATTGAAGATTTTGAAAGAGAATATCCCCGGCGCAGTATCCTGTGCCGACTGATGTGATAATATTGAGGTGAAATCAAAATGAAACGTATCTTTTTGTTTGTACTGGATTCCTGTGGCATCGGGCAGATGCCGGATGCGCCGTCCTTTGGGGATGTGGGCGTCAATACCCTGAAAAGCTGCTCCACTTCCGCCAAATTTTCCGTACCCAACCTGAAAAAGCTGGGTCTTTGCAACATAGACGGGGTGGATTATCTGGGAAGGGAGGCTGCCCCCACCGGCGCTTACTGCCGCCTGACGGAAGCCTCCATGGGCAAGGACACCACCATCGGCCATTGGGAGATCGCCGGTGTGGTTTCGCCCAAGCCCCTGCCCACCTACCCCAATGGTTTTCCTGAGGAGGTGCTGAAGCCCTTCATGGAGGCAACCGGCCGGGGCGTCCTGGCCAACGCGCCATGGTCCGGCACGGCGGTTATAAACGAGTATGGCGACGAGCATGTCCGCACCGGGGACCTGATCGTCTATACCTCCGCCGACTCCGTGTTCCAGATCGCCGCCCACGAGGACGTGGTGCCGCCGGAGCAGCTCTACGCCTACTGCCGCATGGCCAGAAAGCTGCTCCAGGGCAAGCATGGCGTGGGCCGTGTCATTGCCCGCCCCTTTGTGGGTACCAGCGGCAACTACACCCGCACAGCCAACCGCCATGATTTTTCTTTGGAGCCGCCCCGCCAGACTCTGCTGGACGCCATCAAGGCAGCGGGGCTTGACTCCATTGCCGTGGGCAAAATCCACGATATTTTCGCGGGCCGGGGCGATACGGAGTATGTCTACAATAAGAGCAATACCGATGGCATGGCCCATGCCATGGACTATGCGCAGAAGGATTTCAGGGGTTTGTGCTTTGTGAATCTGGTGGACTTCGATATGCTCTACGGCCACCGCCGGAACATCGACGGCTACGCGGAGGCCCTGAAGGAGTTCGACACCTGGCTGCCCAAATTTATGGAGAAGCTGGGCGGGGAGGACCTGGTCATGATCACCGCCGACCACGGCTGCGACCCGGCCTACACCGCCACCACCGACCA
>JBJDYK010000079.1:0-11670 GCA_051867275.1 Faecousia sp. | reverse complement strand
CCGGGAGGGTCATGACCCTCCCCTACGGGTGCAGTGCTATAAATTTCCGTTTACGGATTCGGAAATAAAAATCCAAAAAAGTACTTGCAATTCGGGAAAAACTGTGTTATGATGTTCGAGCGATTGAAATTTGCGGGCGTATTTCGCCCTTTACCGATGAGCAGAAAGAGGTGAAACGACATGAAGGAAGGTATCCATCCCAAGTACGAACAGACTACGATCCGCTGTGCCTGTGGCAACGTTTTCACGACCGGTTCCACGAAGAAGGACATCAAGGTTGAAATCTGCTCCAAGTGCCATCCTTTCTACACTGGCAAGCAGAAGCTGGTCGATACCGGTGGACGCGTTGATCGGTTCAACAAGAGATTTGGCCTGAAGTAAGCAACTTGGTCCGCACTGCGTTTTCGTAGTGCGGCCTTTTTGCGTTTTAGGGAGGAAATCCATGGAATCCAATTTTGACAAGCATATTACGGAGCGGGCGGTGCTGGTTGGCCTGAACGCCGACACCTTTACCAGAGAACAGACCGCCACGGACGCCTCTTTGGAGGAGCTGGAGGCATTGCTGGAGACGGCAGGGGGCTTCTGCACCGCCAAAATTCTGCAAAACCGCCATGCCCCCGATGCCCGGACCTTCATCGGCCAGGGGAAGGCCGAGGAGATTCGGATGCTCATCGAGGCCACCGAGTCCAATATGGCCATTTTTGACAACGCCCTCTCCCCTTCCCAAATTCGGGTTCTGGAGGAGATCTTCGGCGTGACGGTGCTGGACCGCAGCGCCCTGATTCTGGACATCTTCGCCCAGCGGGCCAAAACCGCCGAGGGTCGTTTGCAGGTGGAGCTGGCCCAGTATCAATATCTGCTGCCCCGGCTGTCCGGCATGGGCGTGAGCCTGTCCCGCCAGGGTGGCGGCATCGGCACCCGTGGCCCCGGCGAGACCCAATTGGAGACGGACCGGCGGCACATCCGCAGCCGCATTGCCCGGCTGGAGCAGGAGCTGGAGCAGGTGCGCCAGGTGCGGGGGGTGCAGCGCCGCCAGCGGAGCAAGAACTCCGTGCCGGTGGTGGCTCTGGTGGGCTACACCAACGCGGGAAAATCCACCCTCCTCAATAAACTGACCGGCGCCGGCATCCCCGCCAACAACCGGCTCTTTGACACCCTGGACACCACCTCCCGGGCCCTTTCCGTCAGCGACACCCTGGATGTGATTCTGTCCGACACCGTGGGCTTCATCTCCAAGCTGCCCCACCATCTGGTGGATGCCTTCCGGGCTACCCTGGAGGAGCTGGAGTACGCGGATTTGCTGATTCACGTCATCGACGCCTCGGATCCGGAGCGGGAAGCCCACATTGACGTGGTGGATAAGCTGATTGGCCAACTGGCAAAGCCGGGCATTCCGGTGATCCAGTGCTACAACAAGGCGGACCTGGTTTCCCCGGAGGACATTCCCGTGGGCAAGGACCGGGTGGCCGTCTCCGCCCGCGGCGGCGAGGGACTGGAACGGCTTTTGAGGCTGACGGAGAAGGCCCTGGCTCTGGGCCAGCATCAGGTGAAGCTGCTGCTGCCCTATGCCAAGGGAGGGTTGCTGGACCGGCTCCATCAGGAGGCAAAGGTTCTCTCCGTGGACTATGCCCCGGAGGGCATCGCGGTGGAAGCAATCTGCGGCCCGGTGCTTTACGGACAGCTCCGGGATTATGTAACCCAGGAGTGAGATATGGAGGAATATCTGATTCCAACCGCCTTTGGCGAGGCGGAGTTTGTGGAAAAAAAGTCCCGTTTTATCGGCAGAATCTGGCCCGTGGACACGGAGGAAGAGGCTTTGGCCCGCATTGAGGAAATGCGGAAAAAGCACTATGACGCCACCCACAACTGCTGGGCCTATGTCATCAAGGACGGCCCCGTCCGCTTCTCCGACGACGGTGAGCCCGGCGGCACGGCGGGTATGCCCATGCTGCAGGTGCTGCAGCGGGAGGGGCTGCACAACGCGGTGTGCGTGGTGACCCGGTACTTCGGCGGCATTTTGCTGGGGGCCGGGGGACTGGTTCGGGCCTATACCAAGGGAGCCAAAATCGCCGTGGACGCGGCGGGCAAGTCCATGAAGCGGGTCTGGACCGTGCTGTACCTGCCGGTTCCCTATAGCTGGTACGAGCGGGTGAAGCTGGAGGTGGCGGCCTATGGCGGCATCATTCGGGACACCCAATTCGGCATGGACGTGGAGCTGGAGGTGCTGCTGCCGGAGGCCCGGACAGAGCCCTTCCTGGCACGGCTTACGGATATGTCCGCCGCAACTCTGGAGGCCATGGTCACAGGCCAGGAGTACCGGGCATTTCCGGTTTCGACGGCAGGGGATGTCTGACCGTAGGGGAGGGTCATGACCCTCCCGGCGGCAAGGGCCGGCTATTTCGTACAATTTTGGGCGAATACGCTGAAGATCGGTTCGGATTCGCCGAAGCATGGTGCGATTTGTGTTTGCGCACTGCCGGGAGGGTCATGACCCTCCCCTACAGTTGATGCTGCGCAAAACGATTGAAGGCTTTTTTACGCATGAATAGATACTCGTTTGGAGGAATCGCTATGACAGTAAGACAGGCTTTGGAGCAGGAGGAGCACCGCCGTCTGAATCCCCGGGCGGCCTTCTCCGATCAGTCCCGGGGGCGTCCCATACCGGAGCCACCCGGAGAAAATGACGTGCGAACCTGCTACCAGCGGGACACGGACCGGATCGTCCACAGCAAGGCCTTCCGCCGGCTCATGCACAAGACCCAGGTGTTTTTGCAGCCGGAGGGGGACCACTATCGCACCCGCATGACCCACACCCTGGAGGTGGCCCGGATTGCCCGAACCATTGCCCGGGGGCTGGGTCTCAACGAGGATCTGGCCGAGGCCATCGCCATGGGCCACGACCTGGGCCACACCCCCTTCGGCCACGCGGGGGAATCGGCCCTATCCGAATGCCTGGGCAAGCCCTTCCGCCACAATGAGCAGAGCCTCCGGGTGGTGGACGTGCTGGAAAAGGAGGGCGAGGGCCTGAACCTGACCCATGAGGTTCGCCTGGGCATTCTGGGCCACACCGGCGACTACATCCCCGAAACCCTGGAGGGGCAGGTGGTTCGCAAGTCCGACCAGATCGCCTATGTGAACCACGACATTGACGACGCCATCCGGGCGGGGATTCTCCGGGAGGAGGCCATTCCCCGCTCCGTCACCGATGTGCTGGGGGCCTGTCACCGGGACCGGATCAACACATTGGTCTGCGATGTGCTGGAGGCCTCCCGGGACAGGGATACCATCACCATGTCCCCGTCCGTTGAAAAGGCCCACAAGGAGCTGCGGGCCTTCATGTTCGACCAGGTCTACCGGAATCCCGTGGCCAAAGGGGAGGAAAGCAAGGCAAAGGATATGCTGCAGCGGCTGTTTGAATACTATATGCGCCATCCCCAGGCTCTGCCGGAGGATTTCCTGCCCCAGCTTTCCTTTGACGGCATGGAGCGCACCGTCTGCGACTACATCGCCGGTATGACCGACAACTACGCCGTGGACAAGTATACCCATATTTTCATCCCCTCCGGCTGGCAAATCCGTGGTTGACCCTCCGCAATTTCAAATTTTCCCACCGCCTGTAGGGGAGGGTCATGACCCTCCCGGCAGTACACAATAGCATTGCGTACTGCGTTTCGGCGAATTGGGACAACCCCCTGCGGATTCGCCGGAGGTTGTCAGAAAAAGCAGGTGCCTGCCGCCGGGAGGGTCATGACCCTCCCCTACGGTTGGTTGAATCCATGCAATCAAATACGGCATCCACGAATTTCGTAAAACGAAATTCGTGGATGATTTTTATTTTTGATTCAATTTTTGAACCAATGTGGGGTCCGGGGTGACGTAGACGGTGCGGTAGGTGGTGTAGACCACCATGCCCGGCTTGGCTCCGGCCGGCTTTTTTACATAGCGCACCGGGGTCACGTCCACCGCCACATTCTGGCCCTGCTTTCCCTGGGAGAACCAGACCGCCAGCTGGGCCGCCTGGGTGATGGTGTCGTCCGGCGGCTCCGCCCCTGCCCAGGGGATAATCACATGACTGCCGTGCTGCTTCTGCACATGGAGCCACAGGTCGTTTTTCTGGGCCAGCTTGCAGGTCAGCTCGTCGTTCTGCCGGTTGTTCCGGCCAACAAAAATGGGGTGGCCGTCGGTGGACACAAAGCGCAGTGGCTTGGAGGTCGCCTGCTTCATCCGCTTGCGTCCGGCCTCCTGCTTCACATAGCCCCCGGCGACCAGCTCCTGCCGAATCTCCTCCAGCTCCGCCTCCGTCTCCGCCCGGTCCAGCTCCTCCAGAACGCTGCTGAGGTAGTCCAGCTCCCCCTGACCCAGGGTGAGCTGATGGGTCAGCTCCCGCTCCGCCGTCTTGGCCTTGGCGTAGTCCTTGTAAAATTTGGCGGCATTCTGCTGGGGCGACAGGGTCACGGAAAGGGGGATTGTGATGGGCCTCATGTCCGGGTCATAGAAATTTTCCACCGTCACGGAGGGCTGGCCCTTTCGGATGGCGTGGAGGTTGGCCGTCACCAGATCCCCCATCTGCCGCAGGGTCTCCCGATCCTTGGCTTTTTCCCGCTCCTTTTCCTGGAGGGCTATTTTCCGGAGAATCCGGTCATGGAGATTCTGGACGGTTTTCCGGACGGACTGGGCCTTCTGACGCATGGCGTCCCGGCGGTCCCGGACCGTATAAAACCGGTCCAGCAGCGCGCCGAAGCTGTCCGCCTCCTCCAGAGGATAGGCAGCGCCGTACTGGAATATGGGCACAAAGGCGTAGGCCTTGGGGGTTCCGTCTGGCTGGCTCAGAAGATAGGGCCGGGCCTTGTCCCCCAGATGGTTTTGAAAATAAGCATGGAGACGGCTGGCTGCCTTTTGCAAATCCGCGTTTTCCAGCCGCCCGTCCACATCCCCCAGCACGGAAAGGGCCATCTCCCGGCACACCAGGGGAGACAGGCCCCCGAAGGTGTCCATGAGCCGATCCGCCAGCCGATCGGGGCCGGGATCTTCCAGAAGCTCCAGAATTTGGTCTTCCTCCAGACCCAGAGGGGAACGCTTGCCCACCGGCTCCGGCTCCTGATAGTACAGCCCCGGCAGGGCCTGACGGCGGCTGGATTCGTCCAGTCCCACCCGCCGCAGGCAGTCCATAATGCGGCCCCCCTCATCCAGCAGATAGATGTTGGTGGTTCGGCCCATCAGCTCCGCCACCAGAACCCGACGCGCCTGGTCGCCCATCTCGTCGGTACACAGGAAGGTCAGCCGCACCAGCCGCTCCATGGGTGGCTGCTCCACGGACAAAAGCCGTCCCCCGGACAGGTGCTTGCGCAGCAGCATACAGAACATGGGGGGCTGATCCGGGTTTTCCGGGTTGGCGGCGGTGAGATGGAGCCGGGGGGCTGTGGGATTTGCTGCAATCAGCAGCCGCTGCCGTCCCCCGGGGCAGCGCAGCAGCAGGATGATGGTGTCCCGGGTGGGCTGGTGAATTTTTTCCACTCTGGCGTCCAGGACGGTGTCTTGCAGCTCCTTCACCACGCCGGACAAAAAGAACGCGTCAAATGCCATAAAATTCCTCCATTACCGTGACAAACAGGCAGTTGGCCCGCTGCTGCTGCCCCGTCAGAAACAGATAGCCGAAGAGACATTCCAGACCGGTGGCCCGGGCGTACTCCCTGGGGGTGGCGCTTTTGGGAACCCCGTGGACGTGGGTATTCCGGCCCCGGCGATAGACCGCTTCTTCCTCAGAAGTCAAAAGCGGCTCCAGCCTCTCCATAAACCGGGACTGTGCGGGCGCCGACACAAAGGACACGGTCTCCTTATGGAGACTTTGGATGGTGGTTCTGCCGTGGGCGCACAGCCAGCCCCGGACCAGCAGCTCATACACGCAGTCCCCCATGTGGGCCAGGCCCAGACAGGAGATGGCGTTGGCCTCCCGGGGGTTCATTTTCAGGTCAAAATAGTTCTCCAAACGCTTCACCTCTCGGCTCAATATTTTACACCGGAACCCCTAAAAACGCAAGCATCCCCTTTTTAAGTTGCGATTTATGAAACCGCCCGTAGGGGAGGGTCATGACCCTCCCGAAATCAGATGGGTTAGAGCAGAACCAATAAAACGCAAAATGTATCGGGTTCGCATAAGTGCGCGGTTCAAATCGGTGCGTACTGCCGGGAGGGTCATGACCCTCCCCTACGGGGCGCATGAAATTGAAGCTCCGGTGGCGTAATCGCACCAGGGGGCCAGGGTACAGGCACTGCACTGGGGTCTGCGGGCAATGCAGACGGCCCGGCCGTGGAGGACGACGCGGTGGCAGAAGTCGGAGCTTTCCTCCGGCGGCAAGATGGCCCGAAGCTGACGCTCCACCTTCTCCGGCTCCTTCCCCTGGGTCAGGCCCAGAAGATTGGTGATGCGGATGCAGTGGGTGTCACAGACCACGGAGCCGGGTTTTTTGTACAGATCCCCCAGCAGCAGATTGGCGGTCTTGCGTCCCACGCCGGGGAGCCGCAGCAGGGCCTCCATGGAATCCGGCACCCTGCCGCCGTAGTCCCGCAGCAGCATCTGGCAGGCCAGCACGATGTCTCTTGCCTTGTGCTTGTAAAAGCCGCAGGAATGCACCAGCCGCTCCACCTCCTCCAGAGGGGCCGCCGCCAGAGCTTCCAGGGTGGGATAGGCGGCAAAGAGGTCGGGCGTCACCAGATTCACCCGGGCGTCGGTACACTGGGCCGACAGCCGGACCGCCACCATCAGCTCATAGTCCTTCTCATAGTGCAGGGCGCACTGGGGGTCGGGGTAGGCTTCCTTCAGGGCCTCGATGATATGGGATACTTTTTCTGTCTGTTCCATAGGTGTACCTCGCGTTTTTCTTTCATTATAGGCGAAAATCGGAAGAAGTCAACACAAGACAGGGGACGGTTCCCTGTCTTTTCCTAGCCTTCCGCACCGCCCGTAGGGGAGGGTCATGACCCTCCCGGCGGTAGGCACCTGCGATTTTCAACTATTTTGGGCGAATCCGCAGGGAGTTTCGTTCGAATTCGCCGAAGCATGGTACAATTTGTATTTGCGCACTGCCGGGAGGGTCATGACCCTCCCCTACGGGTGCGGCGCGAAAAATTGGAAATTTACCGAACATCGCTGTAGGGGCCGGATATATCCGGCCCGAAACCTTGCGGGACAGAGCGAAACCGTAAAAACGCAATGTGTTACGAATTCGCATAGGTTCGCTATATGGTGCGGCGAAAAAGACAGGGAACCGTCCCCTGTCTTTTTTTGCATTTTTCCGTGGGATGTGGTATACTGGCCGTAACAAATACAGGAAGGAGGCGCGCTATGTATCAACCCTTGGCGGACCTGGTTCGGCCCAAAAATCTGGATGAGGTGGTGGGTCAGGAGCATATTCTGGGAGAGGGCGCCATTTTGCGGCGGCTCATTGACTCCGGCAACATCCCCAATCTGATTTTCTACGGCCCCTCCGGCACCGGGAAAACCACCGTTGCCAACATCATCGCGGAAAAAACAAAGCGGAAGCTGTACCGGCTCAACGCCACCACAGCCTCCACTGCCGATATTAAGGAAATCGTGGGGGAGCTGGACACCTTTCTGGCTCCCAATGGGGTGCTGCTGTACCTGGACGAGATTCAGTCCTTCAACAAAAAGCAGCAGCAATCCCTGCTGGAGCACATTGAAAACGGCAAGATTACCCTCATTGCCTCCACCACGGAAAATCCCTATTTCTACATTTTTAACGCCATTTTAAGCCGCTCCACCATATTCGAGTTCAAGCAGCTCACCCCCGCGGCGGTCCAAAAGGCCATGGAGCGGGCGGTTCGCTTCCTGGCGCAGCGCAACGGCCTGACGGTGACGGTGGAGGACGGCGCTTTGGAGTATGCCGCCTCCTCCTGCGGCGGGGACCTGCGCAAGGCCCTCAACGCCCTGGAGGTGCTGTTCTCCGCCGCGCCTCCCAGAGCCACGGAGCTGTGCCTTTCCCTGGCGGACATGAAAGCCGTGACCCAGCGTTCCTCTATGCGCTACGACCGGGATGGGGACAACCACTATGATTTGCTTTCCGCCCTGCAAAAGTCCATCCGTGGCTCCGATCCGGACGCCGCCTGCCATTATCTGGCCAGGCTTCTGGAGGCGGGGGACATGATCTCCGCCTGCCGCCGTCTCATGGTCATCGCCTGCGAGGATGTGGGCCTGGCCTACCCCCAGATCATCCCCATTGTGAAGGCCTGCGTGGACGCGGCCCATATGCTGGGGATGCCGGAGGCCCGGATTCCCCTGGGGGACGCGGCGGTACTGATGGCCACCTCCCCCAAGTCCAACTCCGGTCACGTTGCCCTGGATCTGGCTCTGGAAGACGTGCGCAGGGGCAAGGGCGGGGATTTCCCCCGGCACTTGCAGAATGTCCACGCCGACAGCTACACCATGGAGCGGGAGCAGGGGTATCTGTACCCCCACGATTTCCCCAACCACTGGGTTCCCCAGCAGTACCTGCCCGACAATCTGGTGGGAACCACCTACTACACCTACGGCCCCAACAAGCTGGAGCAGGCGGCCAAAAAATACTGGGACGAAATCAAAAAAGGGTAACGGAACCGGAGCCGGGGGCGTAGTCCCACCGGTCCAGATGGCCGGAGGTGCGGAAATACCGCATGGGGGCAGGATGGGGAGAGCCCGGCAGCTTTTCCAGCACCGTGAGCTTGATTTTCTGATGCTCCGGGGTGATGGAGCGGATGTACACGCTGACCGGCTGACCCGGCTCCAGATCCTCCCGTGGCTCCGCAAGGCCTGACAGATTGGGGGTCAGCTCGATGAAGACCCCGTAGGGCTTCAGGCTCCGGACGATGCCGGTGACGGTCTGACCGGGCCGGAAACAGGCGGCGTTCTCCGCCCAGGTGCCCAGCAGCTCCCGGTGGGTCAGATTGATTCGATCCCCTTCTATGGACAAAACGGCGGCGTAGATCCGCTGCCCCGGGGAAAACCGCTGGTTGCAGTGGCTGATGCGGGAGACGGAGCAGCGCTCGATGCTCATAAGGGCGGTGAGTCCGCAGCCGATGTCGCAGAAGACCCCAAAGGAGGCCAGGCTCTGCACCACCGCCGGAAGAATGTCCCCCGGCCGCAGGGACTCCAGCAGAGCCAGCCGGGCCTCCTCCTGAGCGCCGCGGCGGCTTAACAGGGCGGTTCCCTCCGAGGTAAAGCCCAGAACCTGAAAGCACACCGGCTTTCCCACCCGGGACAGAATGGCAATCTCCCGGACGGTTCCCTGCCGCACGCCCAGAGCGGCCTCCTCCCGGGGAATCAGCCCCGGCGTGGGCCCCAAATCCACCAGAAGATTGTGGTATTCATCGCATTTTATACACATGGCCTGAAAGATTTCCCGGCTTCCGGCAGCCCGGTGCAGGGCCTCCGGGGTGATGGGAGTCAGGGGGTACAGACCCTCCGGCGCGTATGTCATATCCATTCCCTCACTTTCTCAATTCCTGTTCAATGCCAATCCTATGGCGGAGCGGCCCACTCTATGACCGAAAGGAGAAACCCCATGGACATCCGGTTAGGCGACATTCTGAAAATGAAAAAGGCACACCCCTGCGGCGAGAGCCAATGGGAGGTGCGGCGTGTGGGTGCGGATTTCCGGCTCCGCTGCCTGGGCTGCGGCCACGAGGTGATGATTCCCCGGCTCAAGGCGGAGAAGAACATCCGCGTCATCCTCCGAAACGGTGTTCCGGTGGACAAATAAAAATCGTCCGACCACATCCCCGGCTCCCCCGCCTCCTTCGCCGGGATAATCTGGCAGCCGCCGGAGAGATGTGGTGGCAGGCTGAAAACAAAACCGGTTCGTGCAGAATGAAGGCCGCAGTCCCCATGGGGATTGCGACCTGTTTTTTGTCCCGCCCAGGCTATACTGAGACAGGCTCCACGAAAACGCTATGCACAACTTGAACGCGCCGTAGGGGAGGGTCATGACCCTCCCGGCAGTACGCAATAACAGTTTGTACCATGTTCCGGCGAATTCCAGCGAAACTCCATGCGGATTCGCCCAAAATTGTTGGAAATAGCAGGTTTCTGCCGCCGGGAGGGTCATGACCCTCCCCTACGGAGGTGTAGCAAATCATGACTGTATATCTGGATGTGCTGGTGCTTTTGAATTTCGCTGTGAATTACTGCCTCCTGTGGGCCACCGCCAGGCTGACGGGGATTCGGGGGAAGGTGTGGCGGCTGGGGGCCGGGGCGGCGGTGGGGGCATTGTACGCGGGACTGACGGTGCTGCCGCCTCTGACCTTCCTGGGCAATAATCTGTGGCGGGTGGTGTTTCTTGGGCTTATGGCCGTCACCGCCTTCGGCACGGGACGGGGGCGGCTGCGGTGTATTGCGGTGCTGCTGGGCCTGAGTTTGGCTCTGGGAGGGCTTGCTCTGTGTCTGCGTCTGCATAGCTTCTGGGCCCTGATTCTGGGCGCGGCGGCGGTGGGCCTCCTTTGCCGGCTGTTTCTCCGGGGGGGCCTGCGCCACGCGGGGCAATTGGTGCCGGTGTCCATCCGGCTGGGGTCGCGGCAGGCCAATCTCACGGCTCTGCGGGACTCCGGCAACACCCTCCGGGATCCCTTTTCCGGGGAGCCGGTGCTGGTGGCCCAGGCCGACGCCGCCGGAATGCTGCTGGAGGGCATAGACCTGTCGGACCCCTGCAAGGCTATGGAGCAATGCAAGGGCCTGAAATGTAGACTGATACCCTACCGGGCCTTAGGTGGCTCCGGGATGCTGCTGGCTGTAAAATGTGACCGTGTGACCATCAACGGAAAGGAGGCCGGGTCTCTGGTGGCTTTTTCACCGGAGCCTCTGTCCCCATCGGGAGAATATCAGGCGCTGACAGGAGGAGGACAATATGGTTAAGGAAATGCTGGCAATGCTTCGCAGGCTCCTGGGGCTTTCGGAGGAAGGAACCGTCTACTACATCGGCGGCAGCGATGTTCTGCCGCCTCCCCTGACAGGCCCGGAGGAGCAGGCCATGCTGCTGCGGCTGGAGCAGGGGGACGAGAGTGCCAAGCGGTGCCTCATTGAGCGGAATCTCCGGCTGGTGGTGTACATCGCCCGGCGGTTTGAAAACACGGGCATCAACATTGAGGACTTAATTTCCATCGGCACCATTGGTCTCATCAAGGCCGTGGGCACCTACCGCCGGGAGAAAAACATCAAGCTGGCCACCTACGCCTCCCGGTGCATCGAGAACGAGATTCTCATGTACATCCGGAAAACCGCCAACCAGAAAACGGAAATTTCTCTGGATGAGCCCATCAACACCGACTGGGACGGCAATGAGCTGCTGCTGTCCGACGTACTGGGAACCGAGGAGGACATGATTCTGCGGCCCCTGGAGGACGAGGTGGATTTGCAATTGCTGCATCAGGCCCTGGGGAATCTGCCGGAGCGGGAGCGGAACATCGTGTCCATGCGCTACGGCCTCCGGGGCCGCAGGGAGCGAACCCAGAAGGAGGTGGCCGACCTCATGGGAATCTCCCAGTCCTACATCTCCCGGCTGGAGAAACGAATCATGGAGCGGCTGCGAAGGGAGATTCTGAAGCAGATTTCCTAGCCCCGGACAGCCGGCTCACAAATTTCTGTTTACCGCGCCGCACCCGTAGGGGAGGGTCATGACCCTCCCG
>JBJDYK010000078.1:0-2137 GCA_051867275.1 Faecousia sp. | reverse complement strand
GGGGGATTAGCTCAGCTGGCTAGAGCATCTGCTTTGCACGCAGAGGGTCAACGGTTCGAATCCGTTATTCTCCACATAAGGGGCGAATTGAGACATCAATGAGCCACAGAAGATCTTTGACATGTTGGACAACCAAAAGTAAAGAAAGAAGAGCAAGCTGAAGAAATATCGAACCCGACACGTACCGCAAGGTCGTGGAGGAAGAAGAAAGTAAGCAAGGGCAGACGGTGGATGCCTTGGCTCTCGGAGGCGAAGAAGGACGTGATAAGCTGCGAAAAGCCGTGGGGAGGTGCAAATGACCCTTGATCCGCGGATATCCGAATGGGGCAACCCGGCAGGCGGAAGGCCTGCCATCCCGGAAGGGAGGCGAACGCGGGGAACTGAAACATCTAAGTACCCGCAGGAAGAGAAAACAAACGTGATTCCGCAAGTAGTGGCGAGCGAACGCGGAAGAGCCCAAACCGCCGTTGTTTCGGCAACGGCGGGGTTGTAGGACCACGATACGGCAAAGGACAGCCAAGTGGAACGGTCTGGAAAGGCCGGCCACAGCGGGTGACAGCCCCGTACACGGCTGGCGGTCCGAGCCCAGTGGTATCCTGAGTAGCGCGGAGCACGAGGAATTCTGCGTGAATCTGCGGGGCCCATCCCGCAAGGCTAAATACTCCCGAGAGACCGATAGCGAACCAGTACCGTGAGGGAAAGGTGAAAAGAACCCCGAACAGGGGAGTGAAAAAGACCCTGAACCCGTCTGCCTACAAGCGGTCGGAGCACTTAGGTGTGACGGCGTGCCTTTTGCATAATGAACCTACGAGTTACTTACGGCGGCAAGGTTAAGTGCCTCGGGCACGAAGCCGAAGGGAAACCGAGTCTGAAGAGGGCGTCGAGTCACCGTGAGTAGACGCGAAACCAAGTGATCTACCCTTGGTCAGGATGAAGGTTGGGTAACACCAACTGGAGGTCCGGATGGTTATACGTTGAAAAGTGTTCCAATGAACTGAGGGTAGGGGTGAAAGGCTAATCAAACTTGGAGATAGCTCGTACTCCCCGAAATGCATTTAGGTGCAGCCTCGGGCATGTATCGCATGAGGTAGAGCGACTGATTGGATGCGAGGGCTTCGCCGCCTATCAAGTCCAGACAAACTCCGAATGCGTGCGATATTGATCCCGGGAGTGAGGGCGCGGGTGCTAAGGTCCGCGTCCGAGAGGAGAAGAATCCAGACCACCGGCCAAGGCCCCGAAATCGGGGTTGAGTTGAACTAACGAGGTCGGGTCGCAGAGACAGCTAGGATGTTGGCTTGGAAGCAGCCATTCATTTAAAGAGTGCGTAACAGCTCACTAGTCGAGGAGTTTGGCGTGGATAATAATCGGGCATTAAGCAATTTACCGAAGCTATGGGATCAGTAATGATCGGTAGGGGAGCATTCCACTCTGCGTCGAAGGTGAAGCGTGAGCTTTGCTGGAGCGTGTGGAAAAGCAAATGTAGGTATAAGTAACGATAAAGGGGGTGAGAAACCCCCTCGCCGAAAGACTGAGGTTTCCTGATCAACGCTAATCGGATCAGGGTAAGTCGGGACCTAAGGCAAAGCCGAACGGCGCGGCCGATGGAAGAACAGGTCAATATTCCTGTACTGGCATTGGGAGTGACGTGGAGACGGAGAAGTGACAGTCCTGCCGGCTGACGGAATAGCCGGTTGAAGGGTGTAGGTGCAGATCCCTGCAGGCAAATCCACAGGGAGAGCCGAACCTGAGAGTATGCCGCGTGCATGCACAAGGCAATATGGACGTAAGCAGGCTCCCGAGAAAATCCGCTAAACATATTCCAATGGCACCCGTACTAAAACGGACACACGTAGTTGGGTTGAAAATACTGAGGCGCTCGAGTGAGTCACGGTTAAGGAACTAGGCAAAATGGCCCTGTAACTTCGGGATAAAGGGCGCCTGCCGGAAGGCAGGCCGCAGAGAATAGGCCCAGGCGACTGTTTAACAAAAACACATGGCTGTGCGAAATGGAAACATGAGGTATACAGCCTGACACCTGCCCGGTGCCGGAAGGTTAAGAGGAGAGCTCATCGCAAGAGAAGGCTTGAATTGAAGCCCCGGTAAACGGCGGCCGTAACTATAACGGTCCTAAGGTAGC
>JBJDYK010000077.1:0-2138 GCA_051867275.1 Faecousia sp. | reverse complement strand
CCGGGAGGGTCATGACCCTCCCCTACGGGTGCAGTGCTATAAATTTCAATTTATCAGGCGGTCTTTACGAAAAAATGCTGTCTCCGTCAAATTTCCCTTGTATTATATTCCGGTTTTTTCTTAGATTATATGGGGGGAGGTTTCGCCCCGTAAATTGGAAACGGATGGGAGACATTCCATGGACATTCTTCTGAAGCTCTTTACCCTGCTGGGGGGACTGGCCTTTTTTCTGTACGGCATGAACGTCATGTCCGGCGGCCTGAAAAAGCTGGCAGGCGGCTCTCTGGAGCGATCTCTGAAACGGGTGACCTCCAACCGGTTTTACGCCATGGTGCTGGGTGCCGTAATTACTGCCGCCATTCAGTCCTCCTCCGCCGTGACGGTGATGCTGGTGGGCCTGGTGAACTCCGGCATCATGGGTTTTGAGCAGACCATCGGCGTCATTCTGGGCTCCGCCATCGGCACCACCGCCACCAACTGGGTCGTCTGCCTGTCCGGCATGGGCGGCTCCGGTGTACTGGCCCTGCTGAAGCCCGAGAGCTTCACTCCGGTGCTGGCCCTTGTTGGCATCGCCATGATGATGGTGTCCAAAAAGCCCCGCCGTCAGGACGTGGGCAGGATTCTGGTTGGCTTCGCCATTCTCATGACCGGCCTGGAATTCATGGGCGATTCCGTGGCCCAATGGAAGGATTCCCCCTCCTTCCATCAGGTTCTGCTGCTGTTCCGGAATCCCCTGCTGGGGCTCCTGGTGGGCACCGCCTTCACCGGGGTCATTCAATCCTCATCCGCCGCCGTCACCATCATCCAGACCCTGTCCGCCACCGGAGAGGTCAGCTTCGGCATGGCCGTTCCCCTGATCCTGGGAGCCAACATCGGCACCTGCATCACCGCCCTGGTCTCCGCCATCGGGGTCACCCGGGAGGCAAAGAAGGTCAGCGTCATTCACATCGCCATGAAGGTCATAGGCGCGGCCCTGTGCATGGCGGTGTTCTACGGCCTCCATGGCATTCTGGATTTCGATTTCCTGGACAATCCCGTGAATCTCGTCACCGTGGCCACCATCCACACCGCCTTCAACGTGGTAAACACGGCGATTCTGCTGCCCTTCCAGAAGCAGCTTGTGAAGCTGGCGGACCTGCTCACCCCCCGGCAGAAGGGCCGGCAGGCCTTTCTGGATGAGCGTCTGCTGGCCACCGCCTCCGTAGCCGTCAGCGAGGCCGCCAGTATGACCGTGAAAATGGCGGACCTGGCGAAGGAGACCATTCAGAGCGCCATGGAGCTGTGCGTTCGGTATGACGATAAAAAAGCGGAGGATATTTTAAAGAACGAGGACCAATTGGACCGGTACGAGGACAAGCTGGGCACCTTTCTGGTGAAGCTGTCGCCCCGCTCCCTGTCGGTGGAGGACGCCCATCAGGTGTCCCGGATGCTCCACGCCATCGGCGATTTTGAGCGTTTGGGGGATCATGCCGTGAACCTGCTCCACTCGGCCCGGGAGATTCACGAGAAGAAGATCGCCTTTTCCGCCGATGCCACAAGAGAGCTGGCGGTTCTGCATGAGGCACTGACGGAGATTCTGGAGCTGACCATCCGCACCTACCGGGAGGAGGATGTGGAAGGGGCCAAAGGGGTGGAGCCGCTGGAGCAGGTCATCGACCGTCTCATTGTCTGCATCAAAAACGCCCACATCGACCGGCTCCAGAGCGGCAAATGCACCATCCGGACCGGCTTTGTTCTGTCGGATCTGCTGAATAACTGCGAACGGGTCTCCGACCACTGCTCCAACATCGCCGTGGCCCTCATCGAGACCTCCGCCGGCGGCTTCGACACCCACAAGTACCTCAGCACCGTCAAGGAAACCGACAGCCGGTTCGCCGCCCTCTACCGGCAGTACGCGGAAAAATACAGGCTATGACACCTCTGTAGGGCCCGGATATATCCGGCCCGGCAGTACGCACCGATTCAAATTGCGCAACGATGCGAATCCGTAACACCCTGCGATTTACCGGTTCTGCTCAATCCCATTGGTTTGCGGGCAGGTTTTTATCCGGCCCCTACAAGCCTTCCTGGATATAGAGTGGGATTGGTTAATCTTCAAAGTAAACGCGACCTTGTCAGAGTAAACGCAATCAGTTGCG
>JBJDYK010000076.1:0-44000 GCA_051867275.1 Faecousia sp. | reverse complement strand
GCCGGGAGGGTCATGACCCTCCCCTACGGGTGCAGTGCTATAAATTTCCGTTTACAATTTAAAAGGCACCAACGCCGTCATCCTTCGCTCAGAACGACATGGGGGCATGGGATCAGCGAAGGGATCTGGCATATTCCGTAGGCGTGATGCCGAATTTGTCCTTGAACTGCCGGGAGAAATGGTGAACCGTGGAGTATTGCAGCACCCGGGCGATCTCCGTGAAGTTCATTTTTCCCTCCCGTATCATCAGCTTGGATTCCTGCAGCTTGGCCCTGCGGATGTACTCGCCGGGGGATATTTGCAGATTCTTATGAAACAGAGATGTTAAGTAAGAGGGGCTGACGCCCACCTCCCGGGCCACCATGGGCACGCTGAGCTTATCCCGCACATGGGCGGCGATGAACCGCTGGGCCAGACCCACCATCTCGTTTTCGCTGTTGATGGAGGCGGAGGTCCGAAGCGGCTCCTGGTCGTTCCGCTCGGCGCCCCGCAGCACCGTCAATAGAAGCTGGCCCAAAAGGCAGATGAGCATATCGGCGGTGTAGCAGTCCTGATGCTCCCGCTCCTTCAGAAGCTGCCGTAAAAGCTGCACCGCCTTCTGGGGGGGCCGGAACTTCCGGTTCAGGAGCTGCTGAAGACTGTCGCCGCTTAAATCGAAGGTAATGGTCACATAGCTGGGTGCGCACTCCGGGTCGGCATACTGCATATGCCACTGGTCGGGGCCGTAGATGGTCATATCTCCCTGCTCCAGCAGCAGATCCTGGCCGTCGGCAACGGAGTGGATGGCGCCCTTGTCCACATAGGTCAGCTCCAGCATGGAGTGGGACTCACCCCGGAAGAAGAAGCCCGGCTCCTTTTCGTGGTAGAAAAAGGTGTGAACCCGCTCCACCTGGACCCGGCGGGACAGCGCCAGCTCCCGGACGCTGACGGCCAGGGGCTGCGGCTCCGGCCAGGTGCTGTTCCTGACGGCCATGCGGATGGTGCAGGACTCCTGATAGGGGACCACGGCAAAGCGGACGCCGGGATTCACCTGGACAGGCTTATCCAGGTAGAAGAATTGGAACGGCTCATCCCGGAGACTCACAGCCAGAATGGCCATGCCAGTGTCAAAGTCCAGAAAGACGGGGCTGTCGGCTGTGTAGCCCCGGGGTTCCCGGGCTGTGGCCACCACACGGCGGGTCTCAAAGCCCTCCTCCCGGGGCAGGGCGTCGCTCCGGTCCCGTTCTCCCCGGGGCTTGCCGTAGGGAGCAAAGGTCAAGATATTCAGATTCTGAACCATAGGGGGCTCCTTTCCCTGCGCTTGCCTCAGCGTTCGTAGGTAAATTCCCAGTCGTAAATGCTGACGGTGTCGCCGTCCTGAATGCCCATTTCCTCCAGACGCTGGAACAGACCGCTTTTGCGGAGTTGCCGGTCAAAGTAGTTCCGGGACTCGTAATCGTCAAAATAAATGTCGCCGATGAGATGCTCCAGCCAGCCGCCGGAGACCACCCAGGTGTCGCCGTAGTGGTCGATTTCCAGCTCGTCGGGGCTTCCGGCCTCCACCGGAGGCTTCACATACTCCGGCTCGTAGACGGTGATGGGCGGAAGCTGCTGCAGATGCCGGGCCACCACCTGCATGAGCTGGCGGGTACCCTGGGTGGTAGCGGCGGAAATCTCATAGAACTCGCAGCCCAGATCCTCCACATGGGCCTTCAGCCGCTCCAGATTGTCGGAGTCCGGGTCCAGAAGGTCACATTTGTTGGCGGCCACGATCATGGGCCGGTTGGACAGGTCCACGGAGTATTCATGGAGCTCGGCGCAAATTTTGTCAAAGTCCTCCACCGGGTCCCGGCCCTCGCTGCCGGACACATCCACAATATGCACCAGCAGGCGGCAGCGGTCAATGTGCCGCAGGAAGTCGTGGCCCAGACCGGCCCCCTCGGCGGCGCCCTCAATGATACCAGGGATGTCCGCCATGACGAAGGACACGCCCTCATCCACATAGATGACGCCCAGGTTGGGGAACAGGGTGGTAAAATGGTAGTTGGCGATCTTGGGACGGGCGTTGGAGGTGACGGACAGGAGGGTGGATTTACCCACGTTGGGGAAGCCCACCAGGCCCACGTCCGCCAGCAGCTTCAGCTCCAGAATCACCTCCCGGCTCTCACCGGGGAGGCCACCCTTGGCAAACCGGGGAAGCTGCCGGGTGGGGGTGGCGAAGTGCTTGTTGCCCCAGCCCCCCCGGCCACCCTTGGCCAGGATGAAGTCCTCGTTGCCGGACATATCCACAATGATGGCCTCCGTGGCGGCGTCCCGAACCACGGTGCCACGGGGAACCTGAATCACCAGGTCCTCGCCCCGCTTGCCGTGGCAGCGGGAGCCTTGCCCGTCACCGCCGGGGGCGGCGGCGTATTTGCGCTTATAGCGGAAGTCCATCAGGGTGGTCAGGTTGTCGTTGACCCGCAGCACCACGTTGCCGCCGTGGCCGCCGTCGCCGCCGTCGGGGCCACCGGCTGCCACATATTTCTCCCGGTGGAAGGCCACCGCGCCGTCGCCGCCCTTACCGGCGGAGACGGTGATTTTCACTTTATCAATAAACATGGAATTTCTCCTTTGCAGGTTTCGTTGTCACCAGTTTTGCACAAAGTACAAGGTATTATGCCCTGTGCAAAGCCAATGGCTTTCGTAGGGGGGGAGAATGACAATAAGGGGCCGTTGCAGGTTTTATGCAACAGCCCCTTCGTCCATTATTACTGCTCTGCGTAGACGCAGCACTTTTTCCGATCCTTGCCCATGCGCTCGAAACGGACGGTGCCGTCGATGAGGGCGAACAGCGTATCGTCGCTGCCGATGCCCACGTTGGTGCCGGGATGGATGTGCGTGCCTCTCTGGCGAACCAGAATGTTGCCGGCCAGCACGAACTGACCGTCAGCCCGCTTCACGCCCAGTCTCTTGGACTCGGAATCACGGCCGTTCTTGGTGGAACCGCCGCCCTTCTTGTGAGCGAAGAACTGAATACCGATTTTCAGCATACATTACACCTCCAAAACTTCGAGATAATCAGGATATTCCTCCCGCAGACCGATGAGGTAGACCATCAGCCCGCTTAAGGCTGCCTGGACCGACTCTTCATCGTCACAGGCTGCGGGAAGGGTCAGGGTGATGGAGGCGTTGGCCTCGTCCACCCGAACCTTGGCCCGAGCGCCGCACACATCGTTGACGGTGCACTCGGTCAGGTTGACGGCGGCGGAAATGGCGGCGCACAAAATGTCGGAGCCTTCCTCCCCGTAACCGCTGTGCCCGGAGCAGCAGAATCCTGTGATTCTGTCCTCCCGGGTAAAAAATTCAACCTTTGTCATGGCTTACAGGGCGATCTTGGTGATCTCCACCTTGGTGTAAGGCTGACGGTGGCCGCGCAGGGACTTGGAGTCCTTCTTGGGACGATACTTGAAGACGGTGATCTTCTTGCCCTTGCCGTTCTTCAGGACCTTGCCCTCGACGGAAGCGCCGGCAACCACGGGGGCGCCGAACTTGGAGTTCTCACCATCCACAACAGCCAGGACCTGGTCGAAGGTCACGGCATTCTCGGCCTCAACACCCAGCTTCTCGACGTAGATCACGTCGCCCTCCGCCACGGTGTACTGCTTGCCGCCGGTAACGATAACTGCTTTCATTCTTGCTGCACCTACTTTCTTTTGTAGACTCGCTCTGGGGGCGCTGCCCATGGCAGCTTAAGCCCCTTCAATGCGGCCTGTCCATTCTACCATTTGAAACACCGGTTGTCAAGGTAAATTTCCGACTTTTTCCCGGTTTTTTTGGGGTTTTCACCGGAACCGGGGCCTGCTGCCCCTTGGGACAAAATGTAAAAAGTGACCATATGTTCCGGTGCCATTCCGGGTTATGATACAGGCGAAGAATCATGGGGGAGGGATGACCCATGCGGAAGATGGATTTGCAGCGAACAATTATTGAGGGAACCGCCAGCCGGGCGCTTCGGGATATGGAGCGGGACACCCACCGCACGGCCAGAAATCTGGTGGACCTGTGCCTGCGCTTTGCCAGAGGGCCCTTTGAGCGGCGGTTTTTTACGGTGTGCAGGGATATTCTGGAGGACGACGGCAGCCCCTGCTTTCCCATGCTGCGGCGGGCCCTGTCCTGCTTTGACCGGCAGACCCTCGTCACCTTCGGAGTCAACGTGGGCTTCGAGGGATGCAGCCGGGGCGCCAAGCGGATTCGGGAGACGGAGGCCAGGGAAGGCTTCAACGTACCCTGGGCCATCCGCATTGCCGTGGGTGACGCGGGCCTGTCCCGGGTGTATACCCAGCGGCTGATCTCCGAGGCCGTGGAGCTGGGGGTCCATGTGTTTATTCTGGAGGACCATGGCCTTGCCCTGTCCGATCTGCGGCAGCTTCTGGAGGACAATCCCACCTGCGCCTTCTGCCTCATTACCCAGGGCCGGAACTGGGAGCTGGTTGATTTGACGGATTGCCACAATTTCTTGATGTGTGTGGATGGAGAGGGGCCCCTTGCCATGGAGCTGTGCGGAGCCCTGGAGGACGCCCGGATGCCCTACGGCGTGTGGCTGCGGTATGACGACCGGACGGAGGATCTGGGAGACCGCCTGGAAAGGCTGGGGGAGTTGGGAAGCCCTCTGGCGCTGCTGCTGGGGGACGAGGCAAGCCCCGGCACCCAGTCGGAGGTCAACCGGATTGTGACGGAGGCCCGCAGCACCTATGCCTATCCCTTTGTGCCCATTGACCTGCCCGGCGACCTGCTGGCCATCGACCGGATCATTTCCGATGATCCCTGCAGCCTGACCGTCCTGCCCGACGGCAGGATTCAAACCGTGTCCGGCATCGTTCCCGGCGATATCCGCAGCCAGCCCCTGAAGCAAATCCTGCGTCAGGCCCTGCCGAAACGATAGACCTACCTGCAGGGTGCCGTAAAAACGCGGAATCACTGTAGGGGAGGGTCATGACCCTCCCGGCAGTCTGCACCGATTCAAACTGCGCACTTGCGCGAATTGGCAATACTTTGCGTTTTGCTGTTCCTGCTCTGTCCTGTCGGTCAGCGGGAGGGTCATGACCCTCCCCTACGGTATCAGCAATAATAAAATCCGAGCGGCTCGCTTTTTCGCGAGTCGCTCGGATTTTTAATCTTCGATTCTGCGGATGTCCGCGCCCAGGGAGGTGAGCTTGCCGATGAGGTTTTCGTAGCCCCGCTCGATGTAGTGGATGTTCTCCACAACGGTCTCCCCCTCGGCGGCCAGACCGGCAATGACCAGAGCCGCGCCTGCCCGCAGGTCATGGGCCTGGACGGTGGCGCCGTGGAGCTTCTCTACACCGGTGATGCTGGCGGTTTTGCCGCCTACCTCAATGGTGGCCCCCATGGCGCGGAATTCGTCGCAATAGGCGAAAAACCGGGTCTCATAGATGCTCTCGGTGATTCTGCTGGTGCCCTCGGCCAGAGCCATGCACACGCCGATCTGCCCCTGCATATCCGTGGGGAAGCCGGGGTAGGGCAGGGTCTTGACGGTGGCCCGGCGCAGACGGCGGACCTTCCGGACCCGGATGGCATCGTCATACTCCGTCACCTGGGCCCCCATCTCCCGCAGCTTGGCGGAGATGCAGTCCATATGTTTGGGGATCACGTTTTGAATCAGCACATTGCCGCCTACGGCTGCAACGGCTGCCATGTAGGTGCCGGCCTCGATCTGGTCGGGGATGATGGAATAGAAGCCGCCCCGCAGAGCTTTCACGCCCCGGATCTTAATCACATCGGTACCGGCACCGGAAATGCGGGCGCCCATGGTGTTCAGGAAGTTGGCCAGATCCACAATATGGGGCTCCTTGGCGGCGTTCTCAATGACGGTCTGACCGGTGGCAAGAACGGCGGCAATGATGATGTTGATGGTGGCTCCCACGGAAACCACGTCCAGGTTCACCCGGTCCCCCTTCAGTCCCTCCGGGGCGGCCTGGGCGTCCACATATTCCGCGGTCTCCGTCACCTGGGCACCCAGAGCGGTGAAGCCCTTGATATGCTGGTCAATGGGGCGGGGGGCAAAGTTGCAGCCGCCGGGGAGCGCCACATGGGCCTTGCCAAAGCGGCCCAGCTGGGCGCCGATGAGATAGTAGCTGGCCCGGATCCGGCGAACCAGCTCGGCCCGGGGTTCGGTATAGGAAACGTCGGTGCAGTCAATCTCCACCGTGTCATTGGGCTCCCGCTTGACGGAAGCACCCATTTGCTCCAGAATGTCCAGCAGAATGTGAACATCCGAAATATCCGGCACGTTCTCGATGCGGCAGGGGCCCTTCACCAGAAGCGCGGCGGGAATAATGGCGACGGCGGCGTTCTTGGCACCGCTGATGGTTACGGTGCCCTCCAGAGGCCGACCGCCATGAATCAGATATTTTGACATGGAGTATCCTCTCCCATGAATCGTGTGCCCGCAAGCCATAAGCGCAGGACACCGATTGTTACTATATCATGAGTTCATGTAATTGTAAAGAATAGTTTTTCGTAAAAACCTGGCATGGCAGTGGTTTGCCGTTCCCCCCAATTTTCGTTTAACGTACCGCCCGTAGGGGAGGGTCATGACCCTCCCGGCAGTATGCAAAAGCAAATCGTACCATGTTTCGGCGAATTCGAACCGAACTCCCTGCGGATTCGCCAATCATTGTTGGAAATCGCAGGTGCCTTCCGCCGGGAGGGTCATGACCCTCCCCTACGGGTGCGATGCGATAATTTTGAATTTACAAAAGGATAATTGCCGTTGGGGAAATGGGTTCATCAGCCGGTACGGCGGCGGAGGCCCTTGGGGTAGTGGTTTTTCAGGACGCCGTCGGAGCTCTTGGCCCAGCCCAGGCTCAGGCCGCCTGTGGTCACCAGGGTCCAGCCCCGCGTATCACCCGGCAATGTCTCTCCGGCAAGGTAGGCCCGGACCTGGGGGCCTGCCGGATCCAGGTCGAAGGTACGCCCGGCGGTTTTCAGCCACAGGGCCAGGGCATGGGCGGGGAGGAAGCGGCGGTCCGCCTCGGCTCCCAGCTCCAGACCGGGCCGCAGCACCTTGAGACCGGACAGCTCCGGCAGCTCTGCGGGAGCCCAGAACCAATTCTTTCCAAAGGCAATGGCCTTCCCGTTGGGCAGCGCGATGTCCAAATCCCCGGCGAAGGCTTCCCAGCCGACCGGCAGCTTCTGACCCGGAAATGCCTTCGGTTCCCGGGAAGAACCGTCGGTTTTTCGCAGGACGGCCACATAATGCCCCTCTCCCCGGAGCTTGTGGGGCCACAGCCGGAAGCCCGGCTCCGCTGCTGTAAACCAGGGGGCCTCCATGGGCTGCACCTCAAATTCCGGATGACGTGCCTGAAAGGATAGCACCGCCTCCTCGTCCTCCTGGGGGGCGAAGGTGCAGGTGGAGTACACCAGACGGCCCCCGGGGGCCACCATCCCGGCGGCGGCGTCCAGAATCACCGCCTGACGCTGGGCGCACAGAGCCACGTTTTCCGGGCTCCAGTCCTCCAGGGCGGCGGCTTCCTTCCGGAACATTCCCTCCCCGGAGCAGGGGGCATCCACCAGTACCCGGTGGAACCAGCCGGGGAACCGCTGGGCCAGCCGCTCCACCGTCTCATTGAGCACCAGAGCGTTGGCCACCCCCAGCCGCTCCAGATTCTGGGAGAGGATTTTGGCCCGCTTGGGGCTGTACTCGTTGCAGACCAGCAGCCCCTGGCCCATCATTTTTCCGGCTATCTGGGTGGACTTTCCCCCGGGGGCGGCGCAGAGATCCAGAACCCGCTCCCCGGGCTGGGGGTCCAGCAGCTCCACCGGAGCCATGGCGCTGGGCTCCTGGAGATAGTACAGCCCGGCCTCGTGCCAGGGATGGAGCCCCGGCCGCTGGGCGGGGTCATAGTAAAAGCCGGTGGGGGCCCAGGGTACCGGCTCCAGGTCGAAGGGGAGCTTCGGCGGCGTGTCGGTTTTCACGGGATTCAGCCGCAGGCCCACCGCCCGGGGCAAATCATAGGAGGCCAGAAACGCCTCATATTCCGGGCCCAATTGTTGCCGGACCCGCTGGCAAAATTGCTGTGGCAGCATATCGGTTCCTCCAGAAAAGGTGAGGTATGTGAGCCTATTGTACTAAAAATGGACCCAAAAGGGAAGAGCCACAGGAAAATTCTAAGGGAGTAAAAAATGGTTGCAATTTCCTGAGAGAGGCGGTATAATTCTTTTCAGAGAAATAAAAAACGGAGGTGTGCTTATCATGGCAACAAAAACCAACCGCCCTGTCAAGGGAACCATCCCCTACATGGAGCAGCAGAGCAAGTCCAGCCGCTTGGCGCTGCTGATCACGCTGATTATGTCTGTGGTCAACATCGCGCTGGTATTCACGGAGCTGGATCGTTTCTTCCTGTACTCTGCCTGGCTGCCCTATTTCAAGGCAGTGGAAGCATTTATTTACATGGAGTTTGGTATGTCCGAGGCCACCATGTCCATCGTCTGGGTTGTGGTTTCCCTGGCATCCGGCCTGGTGTGCTGGATTCTCTGGAACAAGAGCAAGCTGTTCCCCGCCCTGGCCGCCCTGCTGATGACCGCGGATACCGTGTATTTGGCCACCTTCTTCAGCAAGATGGAGGGCGTCGGCGAGGAACTCACCTCTACCCTGGTGATGAACCTGCTGTTCCACATCGTGATCGTGGTCGGCCTCATCTATGGCTTTGTGAACGCCAACAAGCTGGAAAAGGCCAAAGCCGCCCAGACTGCCCCCGTTCAGCAGAACGGCTTCCAGAGTCCCGAATTCTGATTTTTCCCTTTTATACCCCAAAACTCAAACGCGGCCGCAAGGCCGCGTTTTTGATGTCTGTTGGGGCTTTTATATCCGGCCCGGCAGGATAATCTGATTCAACCTGCGCGCCTATGCGAATTCGTAACACACTGCGTTTTTACGGTTCCGCTCTGTCCCACAAGGTTTCGGGCCGGATATATCCGGCCCCTACAGAGGGTGTACGATAAATTTCCGCTTACCATACCACCCGTAGGGGAGGGTCATGACCCTCCCGGCAGTGCGCAAAAACAATTTGTACCATGTTTCGGCGAATTCGAACCAAACTCCCTGCGGATTCGCCCAAAATGGTTGGAAATCGCAGGTGCTTGCCGCCGGGAGGGTCATGACCCTCCCCTACGGGCGATTATCTTCTATCAGCTCACTGGTACATCCCTGACATTCCGAAAGGGCCGGACTTTCGTCCGGCCCTTTGTGGGTTATGATGGCATCAGGCCTGAATCTGGCACAGGACCATGATGATCTTGGCAAACTGGGCTCTGGTAGCGGTGGCCTTGGGGGCCAGTGTGTTATTGCCCATGCCGTTGACGATTCCGTTGGAAACGGCCCAGATGAACGCATCCACGGCGTAGGGAGAAACGGCATCCGCATCGGTGAAGTCCAGCAGATCTCCCTCCGCAGTCACATCCATGCCGGTGGATTTGGCATAGCGGTACAGGAAGG
Organism: Faecousia sp.; assembly: GCA_051867275.1. Classification (GTDB taxonomy): domain Bacteria; phylum Bacillota; class Clostridia; order Oscillospirales; family Oscillospiraceae; genus Faecousia. Next base: position 34,525 of record JBJDYK010000076.1, on the reverse strand, counting down.
CAACCATCTGCTCCCGGATCACAGCCTGGTTGGGCGCGAAGGCTGTTTCGGAAATGCCCTTGGCAATGCCGTTCTGGTAGGCCCAGATCACGGCATCGGTGTACCAGGTGCCGGCGGCCACATCGGTGAAGGGGCAGGTGCCCTCAACCTGGGGAGAACCGGCCATCCGGTACAGAACGGTCACAACCTGCGCCCGGGTCAGGTTCCGGTTGGGTCCGAAGACATTATTGCCGCAGCCGGTCATGTAGCCCGCGTCCAGCACAAAGTCCACATACGCATGATACCAGGCGGACTTGTCCAGGTCGGAGAAGCTGTCGGAGGGGCAGTTCTCGCCGGTGGCGGGAATGGCCTCGGTCTCGGTCTTTCCGCAGACGGAGCAGGTGTGTTCCTGTTCGCCCTCATGGAAGCAGCCGGGTTTCTCGGTCACGGTCCAGTCGCCCCAGGTATGACCCTTGGGGTCGATGACCTGACCCTGGGACTCCACATGGCCGCAGACGGCGCAGACCATGTCGCCGGTGTAGCCCGCTTCCTCGCAGGTGGCTTCCTTCGCGTTCACCAGCCGGTGGTCATGGCCCGTGGGCTCCGTGATCTGGCTGATGAAGCTGTAGTCGCAGTTCTTGCACTGGTTGAGGGTGTAGCCGTAGCCCAGGCAGGTGGGTTCTACCACGGTGGCTTCGCAGTCGTGACCGGTGGCATCCACATAGCTGTCCACATAGGTGTGCTGGCAGACGGTACAGGTGTGGGTGGTGTAGCCCATATGCTCACAGGTGGGAGCGGTGATTTCGTCCTTGTAGCTGTGCTCTGCCATGGGGATAGCCTCGGTGTAGGTCTTGCCGCAGTCGCAGGTGAAGGTCATGACGCCTTCCTCTGTGCAGGTGGGCTTCTTCGTCACGGTCTGGGTGTAATGGTGGCCCAGAGCGTCGGTGTAGTCGCTCACATAGCTGTGGCCGCAGACGGTACAGGTGTAGGTGGTGTAACCCATCTTGTCATGGGTGGGATCGGTCTTCACGCTCTTGTAGTCGTGACCCAGAGCGGGAACGATGGCATCCACATAGCTGTGGCCGCAGACGGAGCAGGTGTGGGTGGTGTAACCGGCCTCGGTGCAGGTGGGCTCGGTCTTTACGTCCACATAGCTGTGGCCCGGAGCGGCGACGATGTCGCTGATGTAGTTGTAGTCGCAGCGGCTGCACTGATGGACGGTATAGCCGTGGGCATCACAGGTGGGCTCCACAACGGTAATGACCATATCGTGGCCCAGAGCGGGAAGCACCTCCGTTTCGATTTCGCCGCAAAGGCAGGTGCGGCTCCTGAGGCCGTCGGTTTCGCAGGTGGGCTCCGTCACCACGGTCCAGTCGGGCCACTGGTGGACATGGACTTCCTGGCAGACGATGTCGGCCCGGTCACGGATACGGATCCGGGGGAAGGGACCCTCGGGGGCATTAAAGGTATCGTCATAGGAGGCAAGGCCGGTGGCCTCGATACCGCGGCCAACCTCCAGGTTGGCGATTTCCTTGTCCTTGGTGATGTAGCCGTCGATGAAGACACGGGCCAGGTTACCGGCCTCGTCTCTGACCATGATGGTCTGGACCAGACCGTTGGCCAGCTCGAAGCTTTCAACAGTACCCTTGACGGTGACCAGGAGACCCTCGGCGGAGCGGTCGTTCAGTTCACTGGCGGTGATAACGGTAGGCACTACAGGGTCAGTCTCGCCCAGCTTCTGGATGGAGGTCACCTGCAGCTCAGGCTCGCCCTGGTAGAAGTCGGTGGTGCCGGTGATGCGAACCACGTCGCCGATCTTATAATCACCGGCAACAGGGAAGCAGCAGATGCCGCCGGTTTCGTCCTGCACATAGATGCAGTCGAAGAAAGCGGTGTCCTTGTCGTAGCCGGAGGCGTTGGAGGTGACCACGCCCTCGATGGTGTACTTGTAGCCGGTCTCAGTCTGGGCCCGAACCTGGGAGATATCCGTCACCTTTACGGGATTCAGCATCTGCACCAGATTCTCGCAGATCTTATAGTTGGAGTAGTTCTTCTCGGAGCCGGAGTCGGAGATGGTGGCCTGGACCTCGAAGTTGGACAGGAAGGCGGCACCGGCTACCACGATCAGGCCCCGGCCCTCCAGCTCCTCCGTGGCCATGACCATCAGCCGGTCCGCGCCGTCGAAGGTGTACTTGGGAATCGCACCCAGTCCGCCGTAGTTGTCCTTGTCGTCATCGGCGGAATAGGTGGTGTCGAAGCCGTAGACCACGGGGGTCACTGTAGCGGGAACCGTGGAGGTGGGGCTTCCCTGGGCGTCCACCACATGGATGGAAGCGCCGCCGTACTGGCTGTACAGCTCGGTGTACATATTGTTGTGGGGATTCTCATCGTCGTACTCCACACCCTCCAGCAGGAAGGAGTCGAAGTTGTAGCTGCTGAGGTACAGACGCTGGGCCTGTCCACCGTTGTAGGTGTCGTCCTTGGTCTCGTCGTCGCTGATACGCAGGGAGGAGCCCAGGGCGGAGAGCAGCTTGTTCTGCTGAGCCGCCATATGGTCTTCGGCGGGGAAGGCAGCATAGCTCTCGTAGTAGTCGCCCCAGCCGCACAGGATCACGGCACCGCCGGCCTGGTTGAAGGATACAATGGCGGCGACTTCCGCATCGGAGTAGGTGGCGTAGGGATCCCGCAGGGCGGAGCCGTTCCGGCGGGAGGGGGCGGTGAGGATGATGGCCTTGTACTTTTCGTTTCCGCAGGCGGCAATCAGGTCCTCACTGGTCTTCAGCTCCACGGTGCGGACGGAGTAGCCCGCGGCCAGAGCGCCGAAGTTGCCCATGGAATCCTTGTAGTTACCGGCAACGTACTCGTTGTAGTGGGAGGCGTCGATGCCGATGTAGACCAGGTCTTCGGCGTTCAGCACATCCAGCTCCACATCCATGGAGAACTGGTACTCCACGCCGTCCAGCTCCATGACCACGTTGGCGGTGACGGTCATGACCTTGGCCATCGTGGGGGTGTACTTCCAGGTCAGGGCCAGGGTGCCGCTGGCGGGTACGGTGTAGCCGGTGGTGTCGGTGCCCAGAACCACGGAACCATTGGTGGTGTAGGTGACGGACTTGACGGTGGCATCGGTTGCCTCGCTGTTAAACAGGGTGGTGGTGATTTCCAGCTCCTCGTCTGTGACGGGGGTAGCGGTGCCGCACTCCATGGAGGAGATGCCCAGCTTCAGGGTCTCGCCCACCCAGACGGGAGCGGTGACAGCCAGGTCGCCGTCGCCTTCGGTGACACGGATGTAGTAGTAGCTGTAAACGGGATCCAGGGTGCAGGTCAGCTCACCGGAAGCAAGCTGGGCCGCGTTGTCCCAGGTGTAGGCCACCTTGCCGGAGTTCACGATGACCTCCACCTTGCTGATGGAATCGGAGACGTCGGGGTCATAGACCTGCACGTTGAGGTTCAGAGCTTCGGGAACCTCGGAAATGACGGAGCCAAGGGGCAGACCGTTGACGGTGTACCGGATTTCCAGGTTCTTGTCCTCGGTGGCATAGACCCGGTAGTTCCGGATGGCCTCGTAGATACCTTCCTCGGAGAAGTCGTCGGTGAGGATAACGTCACGGGCGTCGTTGGCGTTGCCCCACTTGCCCTTGTGGTTGTCCTGGTTGTTGGTGGGAGCCAGGTGCCAGCCCTTGTCCAGAGCCATGGTGTAGTACTCATAGCTGGGATAGTAGCCACCGGCGCCAATCTGGCCCTCGCCGTTGCCCACTTCCACCAGATAGATACGGGTGTCAATGAGAGCGTCCCAGTAGCTGAAGTCGGAGAAGGTGCCGAAGGTGGAGCCGGGATGGTTGAACTGGCTGATGGAGTCGGCGCCCTCGGCCTGGCTCAGCAGAGCGTAGTAGGCCTTCATACCGGCGTCTCCGGTCTTGTTATTCAGGGTGGTGTTGTTCCGGGAGACGATACCGGGGGTGACGAAGGTGTTGATATGACCGGGGCCGCCGGACCAGGTCATTTCAAAGCCGCCGATGGCCACCACGTCGGACTGGCTATCGTTGAAGGCGGCGACTGCGTCCTTGTAGGACTTCCACTGACCCTGGCTGTACTCGGTGGCCAGGCTCATGTCGTACAGCGCACCCTCGGGGTTGGCCGCGCCGGACTTGTCGAAGTAGTTGGAGTGGTCGGTGAAGGCCACGAAGTCCACGTTGGCGCTTTCGGGCAGATTCTGAATGTAGTCCAGAGCGGACTGCAAGGTGCCGGAGCCGTCGGAATACTGGCCGGTGTGGGAGTGGAGCTGGCCAAAGTAAAGCTGATACTGGGCCTCGCCTACGGTGAAGCTCCAGGACTTCACGGCGGATTTGCCGTCGGCCCGGGTCACGGTGACGGTGACATTCACACGGCCGTCGGCTATGTCGGCGGCAGGGGTGTAGGAGACCTTGCCGTTCTGGAAGACAGCGTTCACGGTTTCGTTGTTGACGGTCATGGTGACGGTGGGATTCTCGCCGGCGTTGGAGACGGAGGCGGAAATGACGGGCCGCTTGTTCTCCTTGGTTTCGGAGCCGGAGGCGGGGGTCAGGTCGGAGATGACCGGCTCGTCCTTCACGGCAATCTCGGCAGTAGCGGAGAAGGCCACGTCCTTGTTATCCACGCCGGAGACCAGAACGGTCAGCTTCTCGCCGGTGACCAGTTCGGCGGGGATGGTGACGGTGTAGGTGCCGTCCTCCAGGCTGGCGGTGAGGGTGTCGCTGCCCAAAGTGACGGTCAGCTCCTTCACGCCAAAGACGGCCTCTACGGTGAAGGTCAGGGTGTAGTCCTGGCTCACATAGGCGTCAGGCAGTGCGCCGAAGGTGACGGTGGGCTGATTCACCACGCCGGCGGTGATGCTTTCGTTGGCGCAGGGGTAGAACTGGAAGGTGTAAATGTCATAATCGGTGACATTGTACATGCTGTAGGTTTTGAAAGCGCCGGCGTAGTACTCCAGATACTGGCTGTACTTGCCGTTGTACTTGGCGGTGCGGCTTTCCATGGTGTAGCCGGTGCCCTGGGGGGCCAGGGTCCAGTCGGCGTCCTCGGAGGCTTCCATGGCATAGAAGGCATTGTTGCCTGTGCCGTTGGAGCAGAGGTAGCCGAAGGTTTCGTTGCGGAAGCGGTAGTAGTCTCCGTTTTTCTCCACGGTGAATACCAGACCGCCGTTCTCCACGGTAGCCTTGCCGCTTTCAATGACGGCGGCGGCAGGCGTAATGGAGGGACTCTCCACATTGTCGTCCTGAAGGGCCAGAACTCCTTCGGCGGACAGATTGTAGATCACAACCGCGTCGCCCTCGTTGATGCCGCCTGCGGCGGGTTTTTCATCGGTCAGGGCGTAGAAGCTGAAGGTGTAGAAGGCTTTGTTGCTGGTTTCCTTCAGACTGAAGGTGGTGAACAGGCCGTTGTAAATCTCCATATACTGGCTGACTTCTTTGAACACGGCATTTTTGTTCTTGATGAGCCAGCCGCCGTCGGTGGCTTCCAGAATCCACAGGCTGTAGTCGGAGGCTTCGTCGGCGAAGGTCAGGCTGTTGCCGGTGGCGCCGGAGGTCAGATACTTGCCCTCAGCGTTGGTGAAGGTGTAGTCGCCGTTCTCGTCCACGGCGGCGGTCAGAACCGCCATTTCCCCGGAAACCGTAAGGAACTGGCCGTTGAGAGTAGTTGCGGTGCCGGTCAGATTATTGCCGCTGGCGGTACCGTTCATAACCAGACCGTCCTTGTTGTAGTAAATCACGAACCGGTCGCCATCGGCCAGGGCATCGGTCAGCTTGGCGTACTGAACCTTCTCAATTTCGGAGGCCAGGGTGTTGCGAAGCTGATAGGTTCCCTTGAAAATGCTCAAAGCGGCGGTGACGTTCAGCGTGTCACCCACCTGAATGTCCCAGGCATCGTCGGTTTTGGTGGTGACGGCCCTGTAAAGCTGGATGGTATTGCCCAGGCTGTCCTTTACGGTGATATTGGGATTGGCGTAAGTGCCGTCGTTGTCGTAAACCTCTGTGACTTCCAGGTTGGACAGCTTCACATAGGTGCAGATGTCGGCGGCGGTCAGGGCGGAGATGGTGGTCTCCTTGGCGGTAAGGGTCAGACCCTCGGATTTTTCATAGGTACCGGAACCCAACTGGGGCAGGTCGTTGTACACGGTTTTGGAGCCGGTGCCGATGACGGTGTCACCCAGAGCAATGTCCGTGGGCTTGGAAGACATCCGCACACAAATGGCTCCGGTGTCATCCTGCAAGTAGATGTTTTGCCCGTCCACCAGGGTCACAACGCCCTTGACGGTAAAGGAAACGCCGTCGTCCCCGGCCAGAGCGGTGGCAATGGGAACGATTCCATCGGGCTCGGCGGGGTCGGGATTGGTGCCGCCCTCCAGCCGGTAGATGCAGATGTCCTGCTGTCCGCTGGCATAGCAGGCAAACAGGGGCGTGCCATTGTTGACATTGTTGGGATTGTAACGCATCCAGTTACGGGTATTGGTTCCCTGGGCCTTGACGGTGGCTATGCCGCCCTCAATTGTGATTGCCCAGGAAGAGTTGTCGGATAACGCAGACTCAGTTTTGAGATAATTCTTTTCCGAAGAGGCGGCATACAGGTAGCCGCTGCCGGTGTTGAAGGCAAAGGTACCCTCTTTGGTACCGGCCTCCAGGGTCAGAACCTGTACGGCGTCAGTCACAGCGACGCTATTGTCCGTCTTTGTGACCGCAACCGCATCACGATTGTTGGTCTTCTGGTTGGTACCCAGTGCGTAGTCATAGTCGTTTGCGACAATGACCACCTTGTCACCGGCAGCCAGGGTGCTGGCATCTGTGACTTTGGTGTAAGTAGCAGTCTCGGCAGCAAAAGCAACTGTAGGTACCAGGGTCAGAACCATGGCAATCGTCAGCAGCCACGCCAGAAGCCTGCTTCGGGTGGTAGTTTTCATAGTAATCCTCCTTTTATATTTTCCGTAATTTACGGATGTTGAAAACCTGGCAATTATCATAACACATCTTTCCTCTTTTTGCCAGTGGAGCGGGAAGATTTTACCGGGTTCTTACCTTTTTTGTGGGATGCTTACAAATCAGAACGCGAAAATTTGGAAACGATTACACCGCAATGCCGCACGGTAGCCCCCATTGCGGAAAAATTTCAGCTTACCGCACCGCCCGTAGGGGAGGGTCATGACCCTCCCGGCAGTACGCAAAAACAAATCGCACCATGTTTCGGCGAATTTGAACCGAACTCCCTGCGGATTCGCCCAAAATGGCTGGAAATCGCAGGTGCCTGCCGCCGGGAGGGTCATGACCCTCCCCTACAGGAGCGGAGCAACAAATTGGACTTCACAGAAAAAAACCGAACCGGGGAAAATCCGGTCCGGTGGGGGGTTATGAATGTGCGGAGGCCCGCTCCAACTGCTGGCGGCTGTATTGCAGGGTGTAGAGCTGGTAGTACCGCCCCTTTTGGCGCAGCAGCTCCTGGTGGGTGCCTTGCTCCAGAATCCTGCCCCGGGACAGGACGATGATGTTGTCGGCGTGCTGGATGGTGGACAGACGGTGGGCCACGATCAGCATGGTTCCGATGGACTTCATTTTCTCCAGAGAATCCTGAATCAGCAGCTCCGTCTCCGTGTCGATGTTGGCGGTGGCCTCGTCCAGAATCATGACGGAGGGCTTGTGGAGGATGGTTCTGGCAAAGGACAGAAGCTGTCGCTGACCGGCGGAGAAGTTGTTGCCACGCTCCCGCACCACCTCGTCCAGACCCAGCTCCAGACGGTCAATGAAGGAATCGGCGTTGACATAGCGGCAGGCCTCCCGGATCTCCTGTTCGGTGAAGCCGTCCTCCCGCAGGACGATGTTGCTGCGGATGGTGCCGGAGAACAGAAACACATCCTGCAGCATCTGGCCGAAGTGACGCCGGAGGGAGGCGATTTTGATTTTCTTAATATCGATGCCGTCAATGAGAATCTGGCCCTTCTGAATGTCGTAGTTCCGGCAAATCAGGGACAAAATGGTGGTCTTTCCGGAGCCGGTGGAGCCTACGAAGGCCACAGTCTGCCGGGGCTCCACGTGGAAGGACACACCTTTCAGCACCCACTGATCCGGCTTGTAGGCGAACCACACGTCGCGGAACTCGATTTCGCCCCGGATTTCCCCCAGCTCCATGGCGTCCGGCTCGTCCACAACCTCCGGCTCCATATCCATGACGGTGAAAATCTTCTCCGCCGAGGCGAAAGCGGACTGGAGCATATTGAACTGCTCCGCCAGGGTCTGGATGGGGTTAAAGAATTTGGAGATGTACATATAAAAGGTGACCACCGTGCCGCTGGTGACGGTCTGGCCCAGGAACACCGTGTCTTTGATGTAGCCCCGGCCGCCCAGGTACAGAAGACACAGCACCGAGGAGATATAGAGCATATACACCATGGGCCGGAAAATGGCGAAGACGAAAATCTGTCCCTGCTTGGCCTTTTTCAGACCGGTGCTTTTTTCCAGAAATTCCTCCATTTTGTGCTGTTCCCGGTTGAAAATCTGGGTGATTTTGATGCCGGAGAGATTTTCCGACAGGTAGGTGTTGATGTCCGTGGTGCGGTCCTTCACCCGCCTGTGAACCTTCCGGGTGAACTTCCGGAAGATCACCGTAAACAGCACCAGAAAGGGCACGAAGCACAGAACCATCAAAGTCAGCATATAGTTGAGGCACAGCATGGCCCCCAGGACGCCCACCACGATGAAGATGTTTTTCAGCATGGTCACCAGGATGTTGGTAAACATCATGGAAATGGCGTTGGTGTCGTTGGTAACACGGGTCACCAGCTTGCCAACGGGGATGTTGTTGAGCTGCTGATGGGACAGGCTCTCAATGTGGGTAAACAGGTCCTGCCGCAGGTTGGAGAGGATTTTCTGGCCGGTCTTTTGCAGGATGATGGCCTGGAAGTAGGTGCAGACCATGGACACCACCAGAATCCCACCGTACAGGGCCACCGCCCGGTACAGCCGGACAAGCTGGAACTTTCCCTTAATCATTTCCTCAATGCGGCCTATAATCAGGGGGGAGGCCAGGTCGTAGGCGATGGACACCAGCATAATGAGGCCCACGGCCAGGAAGGATTTCCAGTAGGGTCTGGCGTATTTCAGAAGTCTGCGCAGAATCTCCCCGTCAGGGAGGTTCCGGTCGAAGCCCAGCGCTTCTTTCTTGTTTTTCACCAGAGCGTAGCCCACCACGAAAATTGCCGCAAAGACGCCGATGATGGCCCCCACAATCAAAAGGGGCAGATACTCACGCATGGTCTTCCCCTCCTTCCTCCTCCAGCTTTTGCAGGTCCACCATATGCCGGTAGTCCGGACAGGTTTCCAGAAGCTGGGCGTGGGTTCCCACGGCCACCACCCGGCCATTGTCCAGGAAGATGATCTTGTCCAGCTTTTCCACGGTGGAAATCCGGTGGGCAATGAGAATGGTGGTCTTGCCCGCCCGGGTGGAGCGGAGATTTTCCAGAATGGTTTTTTCTGTTTTGGTGTCCACGGCGGACACGGAATCGTCCAGAATCAGAATGGGCGCGTCCTTCATCAGTGCCCGGGCCAGGGAGATGCGCTGCTTCTGCCCGCCGGACACGGTGACGCCCCGCTCGCCCAGCACCGTCTCGTAGCCCAGGGTGAATTCCCGGATGTTGCCGTCCACATCGGCCAGTGTGGCAGCCTGGGTAATACGGCCCTGGTCCGGATGGTCGGCGGCAAAGCCGATGTTGCGGGCAATGGTGTCGCTGAACAGGAAATTGTCCTGGGGCACATAGGCGATGTTCTCCCGGACCTGCCGGATGGGCACGGTGTTGACATCGTGGCCGTCCAGGAACAGGGCCCCGTCGGGTACGTTGCAGGTCCGCAGAAGCAGGTCCACCAGGGTGGTCTTCCCCGCACCGGTTCTGCCCACAAGGCCCACGCTTTCCCCCGGCTCTATGGTGAAGGACACATCCTCCAATGCGTCAAACTCCCCGTCCGGATACCGGAAGGTCAGGTGCCGGAATTCCACGCGGCCCTCCACCTTGCCCAGCTCCCGCACATCGGGCCGGTCCGTCACATCCTGGGGCGCGTCCAGCAGCTCACTGATCCGGGCCAGAGAGGCCTTGCCCCGGGAGGTCATGTCGATGAGCTCCGACACGGCCATAATGGGCCAGACAATGGCGGTGAAATAGCCGATAAACTCCATAAGCTGACCGGCGTTGAAGGTTCCCTTCCACACCAGGTAGCCGCCGTAGCCCAGAATGATGCAGATGACGGACTCCACAAACAGCGTCACCAGAATCCGCAGCAGCACCGACGAACGGGTGAAGTCCACGTTGGCCTCCTCGTTTTCCTTGTTCAGCTCCCGGAAGGCCCACAGCTCCTTTGCCTCCTTCACGAAGGCCTTGATGACCGCGATACCGGAGAAGCTCTCCTGGGAGAAGTCCGACAGCTTGGAAAACGCCGCCTGCCGCACATCCCATTTTTTCATCATATGCTTGCCGATGAGGGTGCTGACCGCCAGCAGCAGAGCCATGGGAATCAGGCTCAGGCAGGTCATGAGGGCGTTCATGTTCCACATCTTGGCGATGGACAGGCTGCCCAGCAGCAGAGCGTCAAAGAACATAAGAAAGCCGGAGCCGTAGCAGTCCTGCACCGTCTCCAGATCGTTGGTGAACAGGCTCATAAGATTTCCCACCTTGTTCACCTGATAGTATTGCCGGGACAAATCCTTGGCGTGGTCAAACATCCGGTTGCGCAGGTCCGTCTCCACCTGGATGGCCGCGCCGAAGATGCACACACGCCACAGGAAGCGGCCCACCACCATGGCCAGAATGATGCCCACCATAGGCATACAGATCCGGTCCAGCAGAAAGTCCATATCAAAGGGAACCTGAACCCCGCCGGTGAGAACATAGCCCTGGTTCATGCCGTTGACCACCATCTGGTACAGGTTCGGCACCAGAAGCTGCATGTAGTCCACCAGCACCAGGGCCGCCAGTCCCATCAGCAGCCACAGGGCATAGCGGAGGTAATATCGGTTGATGTGCTTGCCGAATATCATGGTGTTTTCCGTTCCTCTCTGTATTTTTGGTTCGTTCATTATACCGTTGCCACCTGTGGCAAGTCAAGGGACGGTTGCATTTTTCGGAACTATATTGTATAATTCAGAGGGACAATTGTGTACTGTGCCCATATTTCTCCCGGGAGGCTTCCTTTTATGAACACCCTGCTGCATATCTGCTGCGCCCCCTGTGCCAACCAATGCGTGGAGGTTCTGCGCGCCGACGGCTATCAGGTCACGGGCCTGTGGTATAACCCCAACATCCACCCCTTTACCGAGTACCGCGCCCGGCGGAACTGCCTGCGGGAATATGCTGCCTCCGTGGAGCTGCCGGTCATTGAGCGCAACGACTACGGCCTGCGGCCCTTCGTCCGGGCGGTGGCCCAGGACATTGCCGGGCGGTGCGTCAGATGCTATGAAATGCGCCTGTTTGAGGCCGCACGTCAGGCGAAGGAGGGAGGCTTTGACAGCTTCACCTCGTCGCTGTTCATCAGCCCCTACCAGAACCATGAGCTGATGCGGGAAGTAGCGGAGCGGGCGTCTGAACAGTACGGCGTGGCGTTTCTGTACCGGGACTTCCGCCCCTATTTCCGGGACGGCCAGACCTACGCCCGGAACCATGGCTTCTATATGCAGAAATACTGCGGCTGCGTCTTCTCCGAGGAGGAACGCTACCTGAAGCAAAGCAAAATCATTGCCTGAGACATACAGATTCCAGCTTTCCGCACCGCCCGTAGGGGAGGGTCATGACCCTCCCGGCGGCAGGCATCTGCTTTTTCAACAATTTTCGGCGAATCCGCAGGGAGTTCGGTTTGGATTCGCCGGAACATGGTACGTATTGTTTTTGCGCACTGCCGGGAGGGTCATGACCCTCCCCTACAGGCGGTCTGACAAATTGCAGTTGCACATTTTGAAAGGAGTAGCCCCATGTCAAAAGTATATTTTACCGATTTTCACGCCACCCTGGATGAATCCATCCCCAAGAAGCTGGCCCGGCTGATTCTCACCGCCGGTATGGATCAGATCGACTTTGAGGGCAAGTATGTGGCCATCAAAATGCACTTCGGCGAACCGGGAAATCTGGCCTTCCTGCGGCCCAACTACGCCCGCGTGGTGGCCGATGTGGTAAAGGATCTGGGCGGCAAGCCCTTCCTGACCGATTGCAGCACCCTGTACATCGGCGGCCGGAAAAACGCCCTGGATCACCTGGATTCCGCCTATACCAACGGCTTCGTCCCCTATTCCACCGGCTGCCATGTCATCATCGCCGACGGCCTGAAGGGTACGGACGAGGTGGACGTACCCGTGGAGGGCGGCGAATATGTAAAGGCCGCCAAAATCGGCCGGGCGGTTATGGACGCGGACATCGTCATTTCCCTGACCCACTTCAAATGCCATGAGGAAGCCGGTATCGGCGGCGCCATGAAGAATCTGGGCATGGGCTGCGGCTCCGGCGCGGGCAAGCGGGAGATGCACTCCGACGGCAGACCCCAGACCGACCTGAATAAATGCGTGGGCTGCGGCTCCTGCGCCAAAATCTGCGCCCATGACGGCCCCAAAATGGTGAAGGGGCAGGCTGTCATCGACTGGACCGCCTGCGTGGGCTGCGGCCGGTGCCTGGAGGTGTGCCCCGTGAGGGCCATCAGCCAGACCTACGAAAACTCCACCGCCATTCTCAACTGCAAGATTGCGGAGTACACCAAGGCCGTGGTCTCCGGCCGTCCCTGCTTCCACATCAGCCTGGTCATGGATGTAAGCCCCTACTGCGACTGCCACGCCGAGAACGACGTTCCCGTGGTGCCCGATGTGGGTATGTTCGCCTCCTTTGACCCCGTGGCCCTGGACCTGGCCTGCACCGAGGCGGTTCTGGCCCAGAAGCCCCAGCCCGGTTCCAGGCTGGAGCCGGTGGCAGGCCAGCAGGAGGATCACATCAAGTCCCTGTTCCCCATCACCAACTGGCGCGCCCAGATCGACCACGCCAAGAAGATCGGCCTGGGCGAAGATACCTACGAACTGATTCAAATCTGACGGGCTTCTACATCAGCCGCAGCAGGGCGTTCTGCGCCTGGGCGCAGTCCCGGCGGAATCCGGCAAACATGGCTCCGTAGATGGGGTGGCCCGGGTCGTAATCCCCGGCCGCCAGCCCCAGCTCCCGAATCAGCGTGGCCATGTCTGCCGGGGCCGACAGACTCTGACCGCCGGAGGGCGCTTCGCCTTCCAGCTTGGCCATGGCCTCCAGGGCCTGCTTCCGCCGGGCGGACTGGCGGTACAGCCGCTCCAGAAGGGCGCGGTTGGCCCCCAGCCGGTGGAGCTGCCGGCATATGGCTCCAATCCGGGCCTCCCGCCGGGCAAGAGAGCCATATTTGGTGGCGGTGCTTCCCAGCACCCGCCGCCACACGGCCTCCACCTGCGCCTGATCCTGTAAATCCATATCAATTCCCCCTCATACACTACGCTTTATCCGGGTTCCCCTGTTCCGTTCTATGCATCGGGGCCCTTAGGGGTTCCCGGTTTCGATGCAACTTTGATGCCCGCCTTTCATAGGATGATACCAAACCTCTTTTTAGGAGATGACGCCATGTACAGGAACCCGAAAATCTGGAAGCGGCTGCTGTGCCTGATACTATGCTTTGCCTTGCTGTCCGTATCCGGCGCCGCCGCGGAGGCGGGGGACCCCTTCGCACTGCCTGAGTCCTTGCCGGAGCTTACCTTTGGGGATGTATCCGCTTCGGCCTGGTATTATGAGACGGTTCGGGCGGTCTGCGCCCTGGGGCTGATGGAGGGTATGAGCGGCGACTGCTTTTCCCCCAACGGTCAGGTGGCCCTGAGCCAGGGCATCACCGTGGCGGTGCGGATTTATGAAAAGTACCGGGGCATCGATGATGAATCCCAGGGCTATGAAGGTCCCTGGTACGGCTACTATGTGGACCGGGCCAGAGCCTACGGCATCCTGCCGGAAAGCCTGTGGGACCAGCCCGTGAGTCGGTCGGCCACCCGGGCGGAGCTGGCGGGGATCCTGGCCCTGGTCCTGCCGGAGGAGGAGCTGACGCCCATCCGTCAGGTGGACACCCTGCCGGACTATACACAGGATGACCTCTATTGGGACGGCGTCCTTGCCCTCTACCGGGCAGGCGTCCTGACGGGAGACGCCTCCGGACGCTTCCTGCCGGACAGCTTCATCCGCCGCAGCGAGCTGGCGGCAATACTGGTGCGTCTGGTGCGGCCGGAATACCGGATTGTGCCGGAGGAGAATCAGAGTGCCTGGGGCATGAACGCCTTTACGCTGCCGGACCCTCTGCCGGAGCTGCCCTTTGCGGATGTGCCTTCGGGCCAGTGGTATTATCCCTATGTCCGGCAGGCCTACGCCCTGGGCCTTGTGAACGGCGTCAGCGGGAATCGGTTCAGTCCCAACGGCCAGGTGCAGCTCAGTCAGGTGACGGCGGTGGCGGTGCGGATTTATGAAAAATACCACGGTCTGCCGGACCAATCCCAGGGCTACGGGGGCCCCTGGTACAGCTACTACATGGACCGTGCCGGAGATTACGGCATCACCCCCGAATCCTTACTTACGGCCTCTCCCACCGGGACCGCCACCCGGGTGGAGCTGGCGGCCATATTGTGCGGCGCCCTGCCGGAAACGGAGTTGACGCCCCTGCGGCAGGTTCAGTATCTGCCGGACTACGGCCCGAAGGATTTGTACTGGACCCAGGTTCAGACACTCTATGAGGCCGGTGTTCTCACGGGTCAGGACGATTACGGCACCTTCAAGCCGGACAGTCCCGTCCGCCGCAGCGAGCTGGCCACCCTGCTGACCCGGCTGGTACTGCCTTCCCAGCGGACCGACCGGGTCCTGCTGAAAATGGATACGGAGACCATCCGCTACGGCGCCTCCTCCCAGGGACGGGATCTGACGGCCTACCGCTTCGGCAGCGGCAAAAACGTCATGGTTCTGACCTTCGCCATCCACGGCTGGGAGGACAGCTTCGACCGGGACGGTCAGCTTCTGGTGGATACGGCCCACGCCCTGCGGCAGGAGCTGACCCGGCGCTATGACCGGCTGGTAACGGCAGGGGACTGGACCGTGTATGTGCTGCCCTGCCTGAACCCCGACGGCCTGGCCGAGGGCTGGACCTGCAACGGTCCGGGCCGGTGTACCATTGCCTCCCTGGATGCCAACGGCAACCGGGTGGAGCGGGGCGTGGATTTAAACCGGTGCTTCCCCTACCGCTACCGGTCCATGACCGGAAGCCGGAACTACAACGGCACCGCACCCCTCCAGGCACCGGAGGCCAAGGCTCTGGCGGATTTCACCCGGCAGGTCAAAGGGGAGGGCTACAATGTGCTGATCGATGTCCATGGCTGGTATGAGCAGACCATCGTCATGGGCTCGTCCCAGTGTCCCATCTACCGGACCTTCCATAAATACTTCCCCCAAAACGACTACACCCTCATGTCAGGCGGCTACGGCTACTACAGCGCCTGGGCAGGCTATGAGCTGGGCTACGATGCCTGCCTGTTTGAGTTCCCCAGCGTGACCGGCGCCGCCGCCTTCCAAAACGGAGGCTATGAGACCGCCTTTATCTCCGCCGTGGCGGAGCTGCTGCAGACCTATGTCCAGCAGCGGGTCCAGTATGAGCAGCTTCTGGAGACGGAGCCATACCGCCCCTTTTCCGTACCGTCCTGAGCGAACCGGGGGATGACAGGCGCATATGGCAATGAAAACGCCCCCATAAGAGGCTGCCTCTTATGGGGGCGTGGTATATTCGGTCAGGCTTCTTTCCAAATGGCGTCCAGGCGGGTCAGGAGTGTGGCGAACTCCGCCCGGGTGATGCCGGCCTGGGGCTTCACGGTGCCGTCGGTGTAACCCTCCACCAGGCCGCACTCCAGGGCCCATTCCATGGCCTGTGCGGCGTAGGGTGTAACCTGGCTGCCGTCAGGGACCTGGGCCAGCCGATTTCCGCTGACCTCCGGCTCACCCTGATACCGGTACAGCATGAGTACCACATCCTGCCGTTTGATGGGGTTTTCGGGGCGGAACAGGCCGTCCTCGTAGCCCTTGACGATGCCCTGACTTGCCCCCCAGGTGACGGCGTTGTAGTACCAGGCGGTGGGCCGGACATCGCCGAATTGGAGGATATCATCCGCTATGGTGTGATTGTCGGCCATATTGTACAGCACCTGAACCATCTGGGCTCTGGTCAGACGGAGGTCGGGGCAGAATTTGCTGCCGTTGAAGCCTTGCATATAGCCTCTGTCCGTGACATACCCCACGGAAGCGGCATACCAGGCGCCGGCAGCCACATCCAGATAGCATGGAAGCGCGGGGGGCGTATCCTGAATCCAGTCGGGATAATTTGCCGCCAGCCACTGGGTCCGCTCCTTCATGTAGGCCTCCATACTTGCCACATGGTCGCTCCAGGTGCTGTCGGCCGGGTCAATTCCGGAGACGGCAGGCCAGAGCCGGAAGTTGCAGGCCGCGGATCCGGCGTAGCGCTCGGCATAGTCGGAGTAGGCGTGGAGGGAACCGTCGGCGCTGACGGAGCCGGCTTCACCCAGAAGAACGTCCCGAAGCAGAGGATACATATTGTCCCGATACTCGGTATACACCGCCTGACGGAATTCCGGTATTCCGTAGAGCTGCCGGCAAAGATGGTTCAGCGCGGCGTACCAGCCGTTGCTCTGACAGCAGAAGTCCCGGGTCGAGGGGTTGCCGATGCCGATGGCCAGGTCGTAGTCCCACACCGGCCCCATGTACATGGTTTCGGAGCCTGCGTCCTTATAGATGTAGGCGGAGGTGGCGAAGCTGTCGGGGTTCTTGGACCACTCGTTGATGAGGTAGCACCGGACCATGGAGGTCATGTCCATGTAATCCGTCATGGCCTTGCCGGTTTCCTCATTGATACCGGCCCCATACACCGCGTTTTCAAAATCCTGGTAGAGGGAGGCGATGTAGTCCATCTGTGCCTTGCTGGCAAACTCCGGGGATTTGACAACCACATAGTTGCCACGGCTTGTGATGAAGTAACAGACCTCCTGGGTGGCCCGCGCGGCGAAGTCCATCTCCAGCAGGTAGCCGCCGGTGATGTCCTCCGGGTCCTGCATACCGTCGCAGTAGTAGTAGGTGGCGCCGTTGGCGGTGCTCCCGGTTTTGACCGGCAGCTTCTCCAGGTCCACCTCCGGATTGGCCTCCTCGTTTGCATCCTCCAGATCGGCGATGTCCACCCGGCCGGAGCCGATTTCCACCTTCTCGGACAGCAGGTAGGTGCCCCGGTACTGACCGTCGTAGTACAGGTCCACGGGGGTGGATTCCACGGCAACCTCCATACCCATGGCCATGGACAGATCGTAGACGATGGAGTTGCGCATGAGCGTGGGGTCAAAGTAGTTGGCCAGCAGGACCCAGGTTTTACTGCGGTTGTCACCGTTACCGGTCTCCAGCAGGTCGGCCTTTTTGCCCAGCTTGATCTGGTAGGGCTTCTTGGCTCCTGCCCAGGTGCTGTTGCCCCGGCCCTTGATTTGGGTCAGCAGACCGTCGTAGACCAGGGTTCCTTCCTCATTTACCAGAACCATGGAGCCGGTGGCTTTGTTGGATTTGTCCGGGCTGGACTCCACCCAATCCCGTCCCTGGTTGACCGGATCGGTACTGGTCAGATACATGGCACCCACGCCGGAGGACTGCTGAATGTACAGGGTGACGGATTCCGACTTCCCACCGGAGACGGCGGTCAGGGTCAGCTTCCAGAGGGCGTTTTTGCCGCACAGGGAGATCAGATTCAAAAGGTCTCCGCTTTGAATCTCAGCCTTCCCTGCCGCGCCGCTGGCGGTAACGGTGGTACTCTTCACAGGCAGGGTAAAGCAAACCTCCAAAGATGCCGGATCGCAGGAGGCAGGCAGGAACAGCCAGCTTTCGCCCTGAAGCTCCGTGGGGACGATTTTGGTGCCGGAATTGGCCTGGGGGTATACGCAGACATCCTCCAGCAGAGGGCCCGCGGCGGAAACAACGGAGCCCAGAAGCAGGGCACAGACGAGGGCCAGAACCAGACACAGAAATCTCTTTTTCAATGAAATGCTCTCCTTTCAGACGGTCATATAACCGTGGAATATGGTTGAAATGTCAAAATTCAGCCGCCATTGGGAATTTTACCATAAATTCAAGAAACGTAAAATGCCGCTCTGTTCAAATTTGAGTAAAATCGCTAAAAATAAACAACGGAAAGGTGGGGTGGAGCAATGGTCGTTGACAGACTTTGACATATGTAGTATAATCGTACAGCAAAAATGGCCTGTTGTCAAGACAGCCCGTTTTTTACAAAAAGAAAAGGAGAACATAGAATGAAGCACATTTTTCGGCGCATCGCCTGTATGGCGATGGTTTGTGTCATGCTGCTGTCCATCTGCCCCACGGGGCTGGCAGCGGATGTAAGGGCTTCCAACCGGGTCACGGTGCCCGGGGACAAGGTCCTGATCGCACAGACCGACTATGCCCTGGCAAAGGGCGTGACGGAAACGGAGGTTATTCTGAATAACCCCGACGGCACGGCCCAGGTTATGGGCTTTATGCAGACCATTTCCCCGGAGGCCCAGGTGGAGATTCGGGCCTCCTACGCCGGCTACTATACAGAGGGCAGTACCCCCGAGAGCCGGGCAAAAAAAGTGGGCAATCTGCCCTTCGACATGATGTCCACCACCAAGCAGGCGGCCGCCTATAAGGCCGCCACCGGCGGCAATGTGCTGATTGCCACCAACGCGGACTACTATAATATGCAGACCGGCCAGCCCACCGGCTACCTGATCATGGAGGGCAACCTGTTCCAGACCAACTGTGAAACCCAGGACTATCCCCATGAGCCCTTCTTCGCCATGCTGAAGGACGGCAGCTATGTGATCCGGGACGCCGGCTCCGATACCTCCGATGTGCAGGAGGCCATCTCCGGCCCCTTCTATCTGGTGAAGGACGGCAACATTGTGGCTGACCCCAACAACCGGGATCTGATGCCCCGGAACTCCGTGTCCCTGAAGGCCGACGGCACCGTGGTGCTGTTCCTGGCCGACGGACGGCAGGAGCCCTACTCTGTGGGTATGACCCTGTATGAGCAGGCCCAGTTCCTGCAGGCCCAGGGCTGCGTCACCTCTCTGTACTTAGACGGCGGCGGCTCCGCCACCGTGGCCACCACCCGGGAGGGCACCGACAAGCTGACCATCCGCAACAGCCCCTCCGACGGCACCGAGCGTGTGGTCTCCTCCGCACTGCTGGTGGTGGACACCGGCAGCCCCAGCGGCGTGTTTGACCATGCCTCCCTGACCCCCAACAACCAGCTCTACATCGCGGGTGCCAGCGTTCAGTTTGAGGCCGCAGGCGTGGATACCAACGGCTATCCCGTGGACCTGCCCTCCGATGTGTCCTGGGCTCTGGCGGATGATTCCTTCGGCTCCATTGACAACGGCGGCAAGTTCACTTCCAACGGCAAGTGCGGCACCGTGGTGGTAAATCTGATGCGGGGCACCGCCGTGGTGGGTACGGTCTCCGTGGAGGTCCAGGAGCCGGACGAGTTCTATTTCCAGGCCGAGTACCTGAACCTGCCCTTCAAGACCACCTCCGACCTGGGCCTGACCGCCAAGTACAACGACCGGGTCATCGACCTGGCAGGCGCGGACATCGAATGGAAGGTGGAATCCCTCACCGAGGGCTTCACCGCCGATGAGATCGGTTCCATTTCCGACAACAGATTCACCACCGTCAAGGCCTCTCAGACCCTGAAGGCCCGGATCACCGCCACCTATAATAAGGATGACGGCACCAGCCTCACCGATACCATCACCGTGGAAATCGGCAAGATGCCCGAGATTCTCTTCGACTTCGAGAATGACATGAAGTTTGCCGAGTATGACTGGGGCTATTCCTACTACAATAACACCTGGCTCACGGAAAACGATGAGCTGACCTTCCTGGGCTGGAGAGACGACATCGGCGGCCTGGGCATGAAGACCGAGAAGGGCCCCTTCACCTTCGACGGCACCTACCTGGACGGTCCTACGGATCAGTGCTACTATCCCGCCGGCAACATGTTTGAGGCAGCCGGGTATGACTTCTTCACCTGGCACGCCAACAACATGAAGGATCACGCCTCTGTCGCCTCCCGGGTAAACGCCGAGGAGGGCCAGGTTCGCTTCGGCGACTATGCCATGGAGCTGACCTACGACTACACTGAGCTGACCCCCGGCTACAGAAATCTGAACGTCTACCTGCGCAATGCCCGGGAGTATACCCTGCCCGGCACCCCCACCGGTCTGGGCGTCTGGGTCTATGCCCCCGAGGGAACCGCCAACTACTGGCTGTGGACCATGGTGTCCTACTATGACGAGATCAGCGGCACCTACAAGGATTCCTACGTCCACTTCACCACCCAGGACGGCCGCCTGACCCAGTACAACGGTATCTACTGGGAGGGTTGGATGTACTGCGAGGCGGACCTGAGCCACCTGAGCCAGTATGTCTCCGCCGAGCATCCTCTGTTGCTGCGCAACGGCAGACCTCTGATCCTGGTGACCTTCATCCCAGGCGGCTCCGCCAATGAAAACGGCGACAAGATCCCCATGGGTGATTTCGCCAAGGGCAGCCTGTACTTCGATAACATCCGGGTGGTCTACGGCGACACCGTGGACGACCTGGAGAATCCCGTCATCACCGGCGTCA
The DNA here is from genome assembly GCA_051867275.1 of Faecousia sp. Taxonomy (GTDB): domain Bacteria; phylum Bacillota; class Clostridia; order Oscillospirales; family Oscillospiraceae; genus Faecousia. The sequence goes on along the minus strand of JBJDYK010000076.1, from coordinate 13,803 downwards.
GGAGCGGTGAACAGGAGATCGCGGCCGACGGCTCCACCGTCCTGACCTCCGGCCAGGTCACCCTGACCTCCGGCTTCTATGACCCCGAGGGCGACAATGCCACCGGCATCCTGAAGGAAAAGACCGCCATCTATGTGGACGGCGTGAAGCAGACCCTCACCTCCTCCACCGATTCCGAGGCCTCCGTCGCCGTGACCCTTCCCAACGGCAGCCACAGCGTCAAGACCGTGGTCAGCGACGGCTTCGGCAACGTGGTCAGCGATACCCGCTACTTCACCGTGCAGACTGCCTCCACCACCTACGGCTCCCTGTCCGTCACCGGTTCCGGCGTGGCTGAAATCGGCAAGGAATACACCCTGACCCTGAAGGCGGAGAAGTATACCTCCGTCAAGAGCCTGAATGTGACCCTGGACCTGACCGATACCTTCGGCGCTCCCACCGTCACCTTCCAGAACGGCTACACCGGCTCCTATACCTATGAAAAGGGCGTTCTGACCATCAACGCCACCGCCACCGCTCCCAAGGGAGAAGCGGTCGCCGCCATCACCTTCCAGGTCCCCGAGAATCTGGAACAGGACAGCGTCCTTTCCTACACCGCCCAGGGCTCTTTCAAGAGCGGCTCCACGGAGCTGACCTTCGCCCAGCCCAGGAAGACGGCTGCGGTCACTTCCGCCTATGAGCTGACCGCCGACGTCATGGTAGCCGGCGCCACCGGCAAGATCTACGTCACGGACGGCAACGGCAACGGCGTACAGAACGCGGAGATCTACGAGATTACGGATGACGGCGAAGTCCTGATTGGCAAGACCAACCGGGAGGGCGTTCTGGTGACCAACCGGTTCTGCCAGACCGAGGGCGCGTCCTTCACCCTTCTGGCCCGGGGCGACAAGGGCATCTCCTTCCGCTACTCCGCCCAGACCGCCAAGGCCGGGGATGGCGATGGCACCCCCTGGAATATCCAGTTGAACGCCGGCGGCAACGCCGACACCACCCAGAGCATCACCTGGTTCGCGACGCCCCAGTACGCCAACCAGAACGCGGTTGTGAACTATGTGACCAAGGAAGCCTACGACTCCGGCAGCTACAGCTTCCGCACCGTCTACGGCACCAGCGTCACCACCGCCTTTACCTACGACAACCAGGCCGCCATTCTGAACACCGTTCAGGTCACCGGCCTGAAGCCCGGCACCACCTACTACTACCGGGTAGGCGACGGTGCCTCCGCCCACTGGTCTGAGCTGGGCACCTTTACCACCTCCCAGGCCGGCGCGGACACCTCCTTCTTCGTCATCGGCGATACCCAGATGTCCGGCAACCCCGAGGCGGATAAAGAGAGCATCGACATTCTGAAGGGCATTGCCGATCTCATCAACAAGCAGGACGCCGACTTCGGCATCCAGACCGGCGACTTCGTGGATGTGGCCAGCTCCTTCGCCCACTGGGACCAGGTGCTGAGCGTGTTCACCGAGAGCTTCTCCGATGTGCCCGTGGTCCAGGTTCTGGGCAACCACGAGTATTACGCCAATACCAGCGGCTCCCTGGCCCGGTCCATTTTCAATCTGCCCGGTAAGGACTTCTACTCCGTGGAGTACGGCAATGTCTATGTGGCCGTCATCAACTGCAACGCCAGCCTGGATGATGCCACCGCCTGGCTTGTGGAGGACGCTGCCGCCAGCCAGTGCCAGTGGAAGGTTCTGACCCTCCATCAGCCTCCCTACTACACCAACCCTCTGGGTTCCAGCAAGGCCTACAACGAGAAGATTCCTGCCGCCGCCGAAGAGGCCGGCATCGACTTTGTCTTCTCCGGCCATGACCATGCCTACGCCCGCACCCAGCCCATCTTCGAGGGCCAGGTGGATGAGGAGAAGGGCACCGTCTACTTCATCTGCGGCGACCTGGGCGAGAAGTCCAGAGAGTCCGGCTACAAGATCGACGACAACCCCAACTTCCATTTCGCCAAGACCACCCAGAGCTATGACGCGGTGTACCTGATGGTGGACGCCACCGCCGATTCCTTTACCGTCACCGCCTATGACGCCGACGGCACGGAGCTGGACAGCTACGAGAAGGTGCTGGAGACCCCCGTGTGCCAGCATAACGCGGTTTATGACCGCACCGCCAAGACCCTGACCTGCACCGTCTGCGGCGAGACTCTGGAGAGCTACACCGGCCTGGCCACGGATAAGGACACCGGCAAGGATATGTACTTCCTGGCAGGCAGGTATAAGACCGGCTGGTTCACCCTGGGCACCGACCTGTACCACTTCGACAGCAACGGCCTGGCCCATAAGCTGACCGTCCTGGAGGACCAGAAGACCACCTGCAGCACCCAGGGCCACAAGACCGTCAAGTGCGAGTGCGGCGAAATCTACACCGCCCAGTACGCCAAGCCCGCCGGACATGACTTCGTGCCGCACACCGATGCCGACGGCAGCGCCTGCTACAAGTGCACCTTCTGCGGCCTGATTTCCACCATCAACGTGCCCTTCCTGGATGTGTCCGACAAGGCGTGGTATGCCAAGGACGTGGAGTACGCCTACCAGAACGGCTACATCAACGGCACCTCCGCCCTGACCTTCTCTCCCGATCAAACCCTGACCCGTGAGCAGATGGTCACCATCCTGTGGAGAATCGCCGGTGAGCCGGGATATGAGAATGTGGATAAGACCTACTTCTCCGACGTAAAAATCAACGCCTATTCCACGGCCGCCATCAACTGGGCCTACGAGAATGAGATTGTGCTGGGTACCGGCGACGGTAAGTTCTGCCCCCGGGACAACGTGACCCGTGAGCAGATGGTGACGATTCTGTACCGCTACGCCGCATTTATGGAAGCGGACACCACCGCGGGCAGCAGCACCGCGGGCAGCCGTCTGGCGGACTTCGACACCGTCTCCGGCTACGCCAAGGACGCCGTGATCTGGGCCCTGAACCATGACATCATCAAGGGCTATCCCGGCGATGACGACACCCTGGTATTCAAGCCCCTGGGCAACACCAGACGCTGCGAGTTCGCCGCCGTAATCCACCGTTACATGAACTTCCTGGAGAGCCAGGAATAATCCCATCACAACAGAGCCGCCTCCCGGTGGAGGCGGCTTTTTTTACAAAAAGGGTAACTGTTCAGTAGAAGTCCAAAAAATGAATCCGAGAGCGTTTTCATTGACACTTACCGTAGGGCGGGGTCATGACCCCGCCCTACAGTTGGTGCCAACAAAACACCCATGGATTCCAAGTTTTCTGACTGCGACTGAACAGTTACCAAAAAGGGCCGATTGACATCACAATGATCGTTCAACGCCCCCCTTACGGTACGACTTCAGTTCTGCGCTGTAGGGGAGGGCCATGACCCTCCCGGCAGCTTGCATCGATTCATACTGCGCACCCATGCGAATGCGTAATGTCCTGCGTTTTATCGGTTCTACTCTGTTCCACCACGTTTCGGGAGGGTCGTGACCCTCCCCTACAGTGGGTGTAAGCGTGTCTATATGAAAAACAGCCGCTGGGAATCCGGCGGCTGTTTTGAAAGGAATGCTTATTTCTTGTTCATCTGAGCGGCGACTTCCTCGGCGAAGTTCTCCTGCTTCTTCTCGATGCCCTCGCCCCGCTCGAAGCGGATGAAGGACTTGACATTGATCTTGCCGCCCAGCTCCTTGGCGACGGCAGCCACATGCTGCTCCACGGAGACGCCCTTTTCCTTGACGAACTCCATCTGCATCAGGCAGTTCTCCTCGTAGTACTTGCCCATCTTGCCCATGACGATCTTTTCCTTGACCTGCAGGGGCTTGTTGGCCATCTTGGGATCGTTGTCCATCTGAGCCAGCTGAATTTCCTTCTCCTTGGCCAGGGTGGCGTCGTCCACGTCGGTCTTGTCGCAGAAGGAGGGGTTCATGGCGGCAACCTGCATGCACAGGTCCTTGCCCAGCTCGGTGACGGCAGCGGTCTCGATGCCTTCCACTTCCATGTTCACCAGGACGCCGATGCGGCCGCCCATGTGGATATAGGGAACGGTAACGCCGGTGTTGTACCGGGCGAAGCGGCGAACCTTCAGGTTCTCGCCGATGACCAGCACCTTCTCGGGCAGCATCTCGCCCACGGTCTTGTCGGAGTTGGGGTAAGTGCTGTTCAGCAGAGCGTCCAGGTCGGCGGGGTCAGCCTTCACGACCACATTGGCCACGTCCTTGACGAAGTCCATGAACTTGTCGGACTGGGCGGCGAAGTCGGTCTCGCAGTTGACCTCCACGATGGCGCCCACATTGCCCTCCACCAGAGCGTAGACGGCGCCCTCGGCGGCGATACGGCCGGACTTCTTGGCGGCAGCGGCCAGACCCTTTTCACGGAGCCACTCGATGGCCTTGTCCATGTCGCCCTCGGAGGCGGTCAGGGCCTTCTTGCAGTCCATCATGCCAACGTTGGTCATTTCACGCAGTTTCTTAACATCAGCAGCAGTAAATGCCATAATAATAATCCTCCTAACAGAATTGTCCTTGTTCTTCAAAAAGTGCCCACGGAAGTGGGCACTTATGCTGTTTCTTACTCGGCGGCTTCGGCAGCGGGAGCCTCGGCGGGGGTCTCCTCGGTGTAGCTCTCGCCCTGGCGGCCTTCCATGACGGCGTTGGCCATGGTGCCGGCGATGAGGCGGATGGCGCGGATGGCGTCATCGTTGCCGGGAATCACATAATCGATCTCATCGGGGTCGCAGTTGGTGTCCACGATGGCCACGATGGGGATGTTCAGCTTGCGGGCCTCGGCGATGGCGTTGCGCTCCTTGCGGGGGTCAACGATGAACAGAGCGCCGGGGAGCTTCTTCATTTCCTTCACGCCGCCCAGGTACTTCTCCAGCTTGGCGATTTCGCCCTGATGCTTGATGACTTCCTTCTTGGGGAGCATAGCGAAGGTGCCGTCGGCCTCCATCTTGCGAAGCTGGGCCAGACGGTCGATACGGGTGCGCATGGTGCGGAAGTTGGTCAGCATACCGCCCAGCCAGCGGGCGTTGACATAGTACTGACCGGCGCGCTCAGCCTCTTCCTTGATGGCGTCCTGGGCCTGCTTCTTGGTGCCGACGAACAGCACGTTCTCGCCGTTGGCGGCCAGCTCGCGGACGAAGGAATAGGCATCCTCCAGCTTCTTCACGGTCTTCTGCAGGTCAATGATATAGATACCATTGCGCTCCGTGTAGATATAGGGGGCCATTTTGGGGTTCCAGCGGCGGGTCTGATGACCGAAATGCACGCCGGCTTCCAGCAACTGCTTCATAGATACGACTGCCATAATGATTTTCTCCTTTTTTGTTTTGCCTCCACCCCGATCATCCCGCCCCCGCACCGCATTGCGGCACATCGGGGGTCGATCCCCGGGTGTGTGGTTTCATGTCGCGGCACTTTACGCCACGCCAGGATATTCTAGCAAATTCTGCTGCCAAATGCAAGGCTTTTTTTCAGAAAACCCCGCTTTTTTTCGGGAAACCCATCAGAACCACTTGGGCTTTGGCCTGGGGCACCGGCACTTGTCCAGATCCAGCTCCACCAGGATAATATCCTCCCCCATGCGGCGAATACAGTGCCAGGGAATGACGAAATCGTCCCTTCTGCCGAAAAGTCCGAAAAATTTGCAGGGCCCCGGCACCACCAGGGCCTGCACGCATCCGTCCGGCAGAATGATTTCCACATCTGCCACAAACCCCAGCCGCTGCCCGTCACACACGTTGATGACCTCCTTGCAGCGCAGGTTGGTCAATCTGGCACAGTTACTCATAGCCATTCCCCCTTTTGAGAAATCTATGCAGCCGATTCCTCCGGGAGAACCAGGTTTGTCATCCTTCGCTGCGCTCAGGCAGCAAATTTCCGTTTACCGCGCCTGCCCTACGGCTGCACTTTCGTTTCGCGGCTGTAGGGCGGGGTCATGACCCCGCCGGGCACCGATTCATTGAAATGCGGTTACGTCAAACGCGCACTTCCTGCCGCGAATCGTCCCTTTTTCGAATGATTGGCACTGCCTGCGGATCTGCAACTGCCCGGCGGGGGCATGCCCCCGCCCTACGGGCGATATGCGGTAAATTTCTGTGGATGACACAGGCAATAAAAAAACAGAACCGGAGTGACTCCGGCTCTGAAAAGGCATATGAAAAATCCGTCAAAGGGCGGTTCCGATGCGCTGGCCGCACAGAACCTGACGCTCCTGACCGTCGGCGGGAAAGTCCTCCAGCAAACGGACCTTACCCGGCTCCAGCAGCACCACGATGGAGGAGCCGCCGTACAGGAACATTCCCTTTTCCTCTCCCTTCCGGAAGGAACCCCGGCCCTGGTGGTTGCGGATGCGGCCGATCAGCAGGGCCCCCACCTCCACCTGGGTCACATCCCCAAAGTGGTCGGTGTGCAGCAGGGTATACTCCCGGCTGTTCCGGCTGAATACCGGTACCTTCGCCAGAGCAATGGGCCGGACGGTGTGCAGAACACCGGGGATGAAGCGGTTGTCCTCCTTCACGCCGGAGTCCGGATAGTGATACCTGTGATAATCTCCCACACACAGGCGGAAAATCAGGCACTGGCCGCCCTGATAGCGATTTGCCACAGGATCCCCATCCAGCAGCTCCTCCACGGTATAGCGGCTTCCCTTTACGGTGAAAAGGGAATGCCCGTCAATGGGGAACACGGAAAGCCTGCCGTCGCAGGGGGACACCAGGGCCTCCGGGGCCATGTCCACAGGCCGCAGCTCCGGCTTTAGCTGCCGTGTAAAGAAATCGTTGAAGCTGTCAAATTCCGCCTTTTGGCACAGGCTCAGGTCGATGCCGTTTTTGGCGGCGAAGGATCGAATGTGCCGGACGGAAAACCGGCTGTCCATATACCGGCCCGCCAGCCGGGACGGCCAGGGAGCTGTCAGACCCTTCAATATTATCCGACCGGGGGCTGTCCCGTAGAGGAAGGACAGTGCCCGGGAATCATCCCTGTACTCACCCATGGCGGATTACAAAGTGGTTCAGGAAAAACAGCAGGAACTCCACCAGGCCGATGGCCACCAGCACCAGAATGGTCTTGAAGCCGGGCTTCCGCAGGCGGAACTTGCCCACAAAGGCGGCGGCGGTGGCCAGCATGACAACGTGATACACCCAGGTCAGGTCCGCGGGAATCAGCCGGTCGATAAGGACGAAGGTGGGGAAAATCAGAGCGGCGGAGGTGACGGGCAGACCCGTATAGAACTTCCGCTTGCTCTGACCGCTGGACTGCATCTCCTCCTCGGTGACGTTGAAATAGGCCAGCCGGATCAGGGCGCCCAGGATGTACAGGCAGGAGACCACAATCACCAGAGCCAGAGGAAGCTGGAACCCGCCCAGCTCCAATCTCTGGGCCCGGCCATACAGGGACACGCCGATGCACACCGGCAGAATGCCGAAGGCCGCCAGATCCGCAAGAGAGTCGATCTGGATGCCGAAATTGCGCATCTGCTCGGTCCGGTCCTTCTTGGTCCGGGCCACACGACCGTCGAAGGCGTCGCACAGGCCGGAGAACATCAGCAAAAAGATGGCGATGTAGGGATGGCCGGAGCCGCTGAGGGCCAGAATGATGCCGACCACGGCGGAAATCACGGAGCCGTAGGTCAAAAGCACGGTATAATCATAGAAACCGATCATGTTTTCTTTCTCCTTCTTTGTACACGATGGACCAGCCGGGTCACCAGAACCGTCAGGCCGCAGATGAGGAAGCATCCGTAAAAGGAGATGCCCCGGCTCAGCAGCTCCATGCTCACCACATCCGGCACCAGCCGGGAATAGCCGTCCAGAAACAGGTAATCCGCCACACCCATGGCTCCGGGCAGGGGAATGGGGTTGGATCCCAGCACCACACAGGCCTGGGCCGCCAGAATGCCGGGACTCTGCCTCAGGGCGCCGCCCTGACCCAGAAAGACGCACACGGGTACCATCAGCAGCGCCAGCCGCTGGAGCAGATTGTAGCCCAGGGCCCCTATCAGCAGCTTCTTATCCTTCCCTACAATCCGGGCACAGGCCCGGTATTCCGGCATTTTCTTTTCCAGCGCCTTCAGACGCCGTTTCAGATTCCCCACCAGATGCAGCCTGCTCAGCAGCTTCAGGCAGCCGCCCGCCAGGCGGAAGATCCATTGGTCCTTATAGATCAGCAGGATGAACACCACCGCCAGTCCCAATTGGATCAGGGAGCCTGCAACAATCAGAACCATGGACACGGGGCCGAACTGGGTAAAAATCTCCGGCCACATGAGAATGCTCACCGGGGCCAAAATCAGAATGGACAGGGTATAGCACACCAGATTCAGCAGCAGTGCCACGGAGCTTGCGGCTACCGGCACTCCGTCATGCAGCATCATGACGGCGGCGGCAGGCTGGCCGCCGGTGGCGGAGGGGGTAATGGCGGAGAAGAAGATGTCCGTGGCGGACCAGGACAGACTGCGCCCCAGGGAGACCCGGCAGCCCAGACGGCCGCAGATAAACCGCAGGCTCAGTCCTTCCGTCACCACATAGGCCAGCATGGCCAGCACCGCGCCCACCAGACCGGGCACGGACACCATCCTCAGATACTCCAGGAATTTCTCCATGGAGAAGCCCCGGCCGAAGGAGACTACGGTCCAGACTGACAGCGCCGCCAGTATGGGAAAGATTATCAGGCACAGGGCCGTTTTCCGGCGGCTCTTCATGCCAACCCCAATCTGCGGTTCAGCCGCGTATACAGCCGTTCCGCCTTAAGACGGCCGGCGACCCACAGGGCCACCTCAACCAGCACCACGGCGGAAACCACGTCCAGGATCAGATGCTGCTTCACCAGGAGCGTAGAGAGGAATACGGCGATGGCCGCCACACCTATGAACACCTTGTAGCCCCGGCCCACCCGCTTGCATCGCAGGGCGCCCCGGAACAGGATCCAGTTTTCCAGGCAGTGGACGGAGGGGAACAGATTGTCCGGCGTGTCAGCCGCGTAGATGAAAGCGGTGAACCGGGAAAACAGGTCATTTCCCGTGATCTCGGGCCGCTCCATGATGGTGGGCACAGCCAGAAAGCACAGGACACACACCAGCTTAGCCATTTGCTCCGCCGTCAGAATCCGGCAGCAGAGGGACTCCTCCTCCCGGGCAATGACGATGTAACCCACTACCCAGGTAACAAAAGCGAATACATAGACCAAAATGGCGGCGGGAACGAAGGGAATCAGGTCGTCCAGGGGAAGACTCATATCATAGTGATACCACCCGCGGTTCAGGGGCCGGGTGCCATAATAGGCAAGAAAATTCAGCGCAACCGTGACCGACAGGGGCAAATACGCGTATTTTGGAATCAAATTCTTGATTGTTTTCATATCAGGCCCAATCCAGTTCTGAAAAGTCTGTCCTACATTATACCTTTTTTCTTTCAAGAAAGGAAGTGTTTTTTTTCAGGAAATTATCAAGAAGTTATATTTTTATAGGATTTCACAAATTTAGCCCTCCTGTTACCATCATTTCCCCAATTCCAAACGTCCGGCCGGAATAACAGAGGCAAACGGGAATTTACCGAACATCGCCGTAGGGCGGGGGCGTGCCCCCGCCCTACGGGTGCGTAAACGGAAGTACCACCGTAGGATGGGTGCGATAAACGGAAATTTATCGTTCCCGCAATACAATGGCAACCCCGCCTCCGGGATGGAGGCGGGGCGCGTGGGTATTGTCTTATTCCGTGGGCAGGGTCACAACGGCTTTAAACAGGTCGCCGTCTACGCTGAGGCGCAGGGAGCCGTGCTGCAGCTCCATGAGGTTCCGGGCGATGTTCAGGCCCAGACCGCTGCCCTCTGTGTTCCGGGACCGGTCTCCCCGGACAAAACGCTCCATCAGCTCCTCGGCGGAGATGTTCAGAGGCTGGGCGGAGATATTCTTCACGGACACGGCTGCCTGCTTTTCCGTTACCGTCAGGTCCACATAGACCCGGGTCCCGGGCTGGGCGTACTTGACGCAGTTGTTCAGCAGATTGTCCAGCACCCGCCACAGAAGCCGTCCGTCCGCCAGAACCATGGCCTCCGGCGCGGGGAGATTCTTGATTACGCTCAGGCTCGCCTTTTCCAGCTTGCCCTCGTATTCCGCCAGGGCCTGGTTCACCAGCTCGGAGGCGTTGACCTGCTTCAGTTCCACGGGGATATTCCCGGAGGAAGCCTTGGACATTTCCACCAGGTCCTCCGTCAGCTTCTTGAGCCGCTGGGACTGGCGGGCCAGCACCTCCAGCCAGGCGCTTTCTTCCTCCTGGGAGTGGGGCTTTTGCAGCAGGTCCACATAGTTTACAATGGAGGTCAGGGGCGTCTTGATGTCGTGGGATACGTTGGTAATCAGCTCTGTCTTCATTCGCTCCGAACGCATCCGCCGCTCCACCTCCCGGCTGGCTCCGGCACTCAAATCGTTCAGATCCCTGGCCATAATTCGGAAATTGCCGAATACCCTGGTTTCATCCAGCCTTTCCTCCAGGTGGCCCTCCGCCAACCGGCGGATGCCCTTTTGGAGGGTGCCCAGAGAATGCGCCAGATACACCGTGGCAAGGAGCCACAGCGGCAGGACCACCACCAGCAGCAGGCCGGGGCCCATGCCGTCCAAGTCCAGAATGGCTATAAAAATCAGCAGGAACAGCCCTGCGCCCAGTGCCACCCACTGCCACACCAGAGGCAGCATCCGCAGGAGACGTCCTGCGGCCCCCAGGCACCGCTTTGCAAAGTGCCACAGCTTTTTCAGGCACCAACGGGTCAGCTTCAGACACCAGAAGACCAGGGTCTGCCGGTACACATAGCCGTGTCCGAATTTCAGCCGGGCGGACAGGGTTATGAGGAAGCTCAGTATGAGGCTCCAGCCCGCAGCCAGACAAATGCACCACAGCAGAACCTGGCCCCACCAGTAGTCGCTGCCGGAGCTGAACTCTGCCGCCAACCGGAACAGCAGCACTACGCTCAGAAGCAGGCCCCCCAGGTATAGATCCCCGGGAATCCGGTCAAAGGGATTCAGGACGATTTCATCCCTGCCGGGCCGCCGTCCCGCGCCGCACAGCAGGTAGACCACCAGCACCAGCTCTCCCAGCAGGCACAGCCCCGTGGCCACCGGCGCCCAGACCCGCAGATCATAGATAAGCTCCACCAGCCGGACATGGAGGGAAAAATCATCCTCCTGGGGAAGCTCCTCCAGGACGAAGCCCTCCACGGTCCAGGGCTGTTCCAGGTACACCCATTCGTAGTCCTTCAAATAATTCCCGTAGACCTTGGCAGAATACTGGGCCAAAGCCGGCTCCCCGTTGTAGGTGCTTTTCACCAGGGTTCCGTTTTCGTCATAGACCCGGTAGCGGTAATTGGTAGCATCCGTGGCTTCGTAGTACCGGGCGTCCTGATAGGACCAAAGCTCTCTGCTGTACGCCGGAGCGTATTTATCCTGAACGCAGAAATTGACAATGTCATAGGCGATGTCGGCCATTCGGTCTTCCAGGTTGTTTTGAATGACCTCCTCACGACCTGTGGTATAGACCTCCATTTTCATCATGCACACCGTACCCACACCGGCGAACACCCCCACCACCAGCAGCAGAACCGCCAGCAGGAAGGCCGCCGTTTTCAGGGGCATGGAAAAGCAGCGATGCTTCATCTTCGTCCTCCTTCCATTTTATAGCCCTGGCCCCAGACTACCTTTAAGTACCGGGGCTCCGAGGGGTTGATTTCGATTTTTTCCCGCAGGTGGCGGATGTGAACCGCCACGGAGGTGTCGCTGCCCAGGGAGGCCTCCTTCCAGACCGCCTCGTAGAGAGCCTTGGAGGAATAGACCTTTCCCGGATTTGACATGAGGAAGCGCAGAATGGCAAACTCTGTAGGCGTCAGGCTTACTTCCTCGCCGTCCACCGTGACGGTTTTGGTGTCGTCATCCAGGCACACCGCCCCGATACTTAAACGGACATCCCGACTGGCGGCGTGGCCGCCCAGAGCGGTATACCTGCGTAGCTGGGACCGGACCCGGGCCAGCACCTCCATGGGCACAAAGGGCTTGGTGATGTAATCGTCGGCTCCCTCGTTGAGGCCCTGAATGATGTCCTCATTTTCGCTTTTGGCCGTCAGCAGAATCACCGGCACGTTGGAAAAGCCGCGGATCTCCCGCAGAGCCGTAATGCCGTCCATCACCGGCATCATCACATCCATGAGAATCAGGTGCAGTTCCTCCTTTTGGGCCAGTTCCACCGCCTCCCGGCCCGTGAAGGCCTCCAGCAGGCGGTAGTCTCCCATGGACAGATAGATTTTCAGGGCGTTTACAATGTCCCGCTCGTCGTCACAAATCAGAATGGTGTACATCCTTCCTCACCTCGCGCTTCTATTATAGCGAAACCGGCCTTAAGATGAAAGAGGGAGAAAGCTTAAGAATTGTTTAATGTTTCCGCGCGGTGAGGTGTGACTTCAGTGTCGACAAAATTTGCTTCAGCCTATGTTCCCTTGATTTTTTATGATAAATCAAATAATTTGACGAACGATTCTTTCATAAACAACCTTGCAAATCCCGATGGTTTGTGCTAATTTAAAGCTGTCGCCGCTCCTGTTAAGGCGGATTGACCGGAGCGATGTCAAATCAACGCAGAGGAGAGGACAAGCAATGGAAAGTCGAATCAAGGTGTTAATCGCTGACGGCAGCGAAGCCTTTTGCGATCGTTTGAAGTGTGAGTTGGCGCAGATGAGTGCCTATGAGCTTGTTGGCATCGCAAACGACGGGGAAGAGGCCATCCGGCTGTTGCAGCAAACCAAGCCGGATGTGCTGGTGGTGGACCTGACCCTGGCTAAGCGGGACGGCATTACGGTGCTGCGGTTTGCCAAGGGGATGGAAAAGCCTCCCGTTGCCCTGGTGACAACGGTATTGCTGACGGACTATGTATCCCTGTCGGTGGCCAATCTGGGAGTGGATTATCTCATGGTGAAGCCCTGCGACATGGCGGCGGTGGTGGAGCGGCTGGAGGAAATCCGGGCCAGCCGGGATGCCAAGCGGCCTCAGATCGTGCGCCGCTCCCCGCAGGAGCCAAACATAGAGTCCATGGTGACCAACATCATTCATGAAATCGGTGTGCCTGCCCACATCAAGGGCTACCAGTATTTGCGGGAGGCCATCATGATCGCGGTGAATGACATGGATGTAATCAACGCCATCACCAAGGTGCTGTATCCCCAGGTGGCCAAGGCATTCGGCACCACGCCGTCCAGAGTGGAGCGGGCCATTCGCCACGCCATCGAGGTGGCCTGGGACCGGGGCGATTTGGACACCCTGCAAAGGTTCTTCGGCTACACGGTTTCCAATACGAAAGGAAAACCCACCAATTCCGAGTTCATCGCCCTGATTGCCGATAAGCTGCAATTGCAGCTCAAATCCATGGACGCCGCCCAATGAGCGGTCCAAACGCCCAAAGGGGCCAGCCCAAACCGGCCGGCCCCTTTGCACAGCACCCCCATACTTGTCATCCTTCGCTGCGTTCAGGGTGGCAAGTATGGGGGTGCTGTCTGTAGGCCGGATACATCCGGCCCCTACAATTGCGATATATATCAGTAAATCGCTAACCCGACTAAGCGGAACGAAACAAAAACACCCCCGCCTACAGGCAGGGGTGCATTTTATGGTGGACGATAACGGACTCGAACCGCTGACCCTTCGCACGTCAAGCGAATGCTCTACCAGCTGAGCTAATCGTCCATCGGCCAACGTGCGTATTATACAGGACACCCTTCCGTTTGTCAAGAACCATTTTCCAAAATATCCGATTTTTTTGTTTGGCTCCTGGCCGCCCGGAGGAGCTGGGCCAGTTCGGAGGCGATG
>JBJDYK010000075.1:0-11869 GCA_051867275.1 Faecousia sp. | reverse complement strand
CTGCAATCAAAAGTGGCTGGCAACCCATTTCGATTAATAAACTGGCATGTGAATGCCGTTACGGTATAATAACGACAAACGGAAAAAGCCTTTATTTTCAAGGGGTTTGAGCGTTTGCCGTCATTTATTCAATTCCTTTTCCAAGTTGAAATATGACGAGAAAATTATCGAATAAAGGAGGCTGTTTCATTAACGACAAAATTTAATAGTGCCAGCGGTCCGGTATATTGCCGGATCGCTGATTGCCGTGGGCGTTTCACTTTTGCAGGTGGGCGCCCTTTTTTTATACCCGTTTTCAGAAGAAAGGAGATTCACATGGAATTAAATGAAATGGAAAAACGGCTGCTTTTTCAGGTTGAGGGTGACTATCAATCCAAAGTCCTGAACGAGCTTTACATGACCACCCGGTACACAAAGAATCCCGAACAACGGAAGGCAGCGGAAAATCTGATGGCAAAGCTGCGCGTCCTGACGGATGCCGAGTGCATGGACATCGTGCGGGATATTCAGAAGAATTACCGTCTGCCTTACCCGCCCCGGACGATCGGGGAAAAGATTGCCGAGGCCAGGCAGCAATCCGGCGCAGAGAAATTGAAGGGGCATGACATCATGGCGTTGGAACGCTTCGACCCGGAGGTACGCCACATGATCGTCTTTGATGTGCTGTCTTATGATTCCCCTGTGGGTGATAAGGGCGATAAGATGCGCCTGTTCCTTACGGATGCCGGCTATCAGAAATTCTTAGACAGCCAGGAACGGGGCGAAGTCAAACTGAAAAACCATGCGAAGGTTTCAGGCGGGCACCTCCACTATGACCGCAGGGACCGCGCCTTGTAACGGAAATAACCGGAGAAAGGAGGCTGTGAAATGGCTGTATTCCGGGTAGAAAAAACGAAGGACTTCACGATCATGTGCAACCACCATCTGCGCAATACGGAACTGTCCTTAAAGGCAAAGGGGCTTCTCTCCCTCATGCTGTCGCTGCCGGAAGATTGGGATTATACCACAAAGGGGCTCGCCCATATCTGTAAGGACGGTGTGGATTCGATCACTACCGCCCTGAAGGAGCTGGAGCGGCACGGGTATCTCACCAGGCAGCGCCTCCGCTATGAGAACGGGCAGCTCGGAGACATCGAGTATACGATCCACGAAAAGCCTGTAAACGCTGAAAAACAGGCGTTTCCACCTAAACGGGAAAATCCAAGACAGGTAAATCCAACACAGGCAAAACCTGAACAGGCGGAACCTGGACAGGAAAATCCCGCACAATTAAATACTAATCCACAAAGAACTAAAAAATCAAAAACGGATATATCAAGGACCCATCAATCAATCTATCCGGCAGAGCCGGAAGCGGCAGGCCGCCCGGATGGGATGGATCGGATTGGATTGATAGACGCATACAGCAAAATCATCAAAGAAAATATTGAGTATGACTGTATGGTCTCCCGGTATGGGAAGGAACGCTTAGACGAGACTGTGGAGCTTATGCTTGAAGTGGTTTTATCCAAACGTCCATATATCCGTATCGCCGGGGATGATTTTCCCAGGGAGGTGGTAAAGAGCCGTTTCCTGAAGATCAATTCCAGCCACTTGGAGTATGTCTTTGACTGTATTGACAAGAACACCACAAAAGTCGGAAATATCAAGGCATACCTGCTGGCGGCGCTGTATAATGCCCCGGCAACAATGGACAGTTATTACCGTGCCGAGGTCAACCATGACCTGTACGGCTGTTAGGCGCCTTCGGGCGTCTTTTTTCATCACAGAAAGGAGGCAAAGCACGATGAAAAGAAATACTGTGCCGGCACTATGCCCGGCGTAACCAAAGAACAGATTCAGGCGGCGCGGGAGGCGGACCTTTTCGCATACCTGCAATTCCATGAGCCTGGGGTACTGAAACGGGACGGGCCCAATTACCGCCACAAGGAACATGACAGCCTGGTCTATGTGACTGGGAAAAGGTACTGGTACTGGAACAGCCGGGGCCGGAGTATCAACGCCCTGGATTATCTGATCCAGATTCGGGGCTACGGGCTGGTGGATGCGGTCCATACGCTGGTCGGCGGGGAAATCCAGCAGACACCGGCCTATCGGAGTGCAGCAGCAACAGAACGCGTGCATAGGGAACCGGAGAAGAAACCTTTTTCTCTCCCCTGGGCCAGACGGTGCGCCACCTCTGCCGTCTCCTATTTGCAGCGGCGCGGGATCAGCTCTGATGTGATCAGCCGGTGTTTCCGGGAAGGGCTGTTCTATGAGGCACGGTATCATGGCGAGCCGGTCTGTGTGTTTGTGGGAAAGGATGAAGCCGGCAAAGCAAAGTTTGCATGTATGCGGAGCATTACCGGCAATCTTAGAAAAGATGTCTACGGCAGCGACAAGGAATATAGCTTCTGCTATCCACCGAGGAATCCGGGCAGCCGTCATGTGGCGGTCTTTGAGGCGCCCGTTGACGCCCTTTCCCATGCCACGCTGCAGGAATTGGAAGGCTGGAAATGGGACGGCTACCGGCTATCGCTGGGCGGAACTTCCCATGTGGCGCTGGTTGCATTTTTGAAACGCCACCCGGAAATCCGGCGCGTCAATCTCTACATGGACAATGACCTTGGCGGCCTTAAAAATGCCAGGAGGATTCAGGCAATGCTCCATGAAGATCAGCGGTTCAAACATATCCGTGTGGGCGTCAACCCGCCCCGCACAGGCAAGGACTACAACGAAAAGCTGCTGCGGATCAGGGAGCAGATACAGGAACGCCAGCAGCCACGCCGCCAGAAAGAGGCGGCTGTTTCTATTTAAGGGGGATTTGCTTATGAATGAAAACCAGCAGATTTGCTTTACGGACAGCACAGGAAAGGAACTGTTTTCACTTCCAGACAACGGCGTACTCTGCCTTTCCTATGGGAACGGCGATACACATTTTTCCCTCTGCCGGTTCCTGGATCAGACCCATGCAGAGATTGACGGAGTGAAATATGCCGTCCAGGAATTTGCCCGGAGGATGGAACACAACAAAATCAGCTTTGCCCCGGTTTAACAGCGAGGGCCAGAATAACAGGAGGAATTTACAATGACAAATACAGAAAATACCGCTTTACAGATGATTGCCGAAGCTGCACGGTGTCCGGACTATGGCCCCGATATGGTTAAGGCCCTGATGGAAAAACTGGATATGAACGAAAAAGGCTTTGCGCTTCTGATGAATGTCGCCCCTTCTACGGTCCGGCTCTGGACCAGCGGTGCAGCGCAGCCATGTGGAACGGCCAAGCGGCTCATGCAGATTTACGAAACCGGGCCGGAGATTGTCGGCAAGATTGCCGGAGGGCAGCCGCCGGCAGATGGGAGGAATCTATAAATGGCACGGGCCACAATGAAAGAGGACGCGCTTCCGCAGATTTACTTCGTCCGTGATACAGATTTAGGCATGTTTGCCTATGAGCTCCATATCCTGGCCGGGGATTTCCTGCGGGAAAGTGAATTCAACCTGCACGCATTGGCAGCCAACACCGGGCCGGATTCGATTGCGATTATGGGAAAAAATCATATGTGGCTCTCGGATGCGCTGCTTGCCTACTGCCCTTCGGCGGAGCTTTACCGGATGGCCGCCATGACAGAATACCCCGCCGCCAGAGCTTTCCTGTTCCATACGGAACGCAAGGAGGACGGGCGCCTGTATGGGGACGTCCTGATGATGGACCTTGACACGCTGCGGCAGGATATAGAAAGAAATACCCTCTACCCTTACGGCGTCAGCATGGAATACCGGGACGGCACGAAGGCGGAGGCGGACATTGAAAAATGGGAGGCAATGGAGCTGTGCGAAAAGGATGCACTGAAAACATGGCGCTATCTCTATGCGCCGGAGCAGGTGACAGAATGGCAGTACCGCTATTCTAACCGATTCAGCCAATGGAAAGAGCAGGCATTTTCCTATATGCCCCAGGATTTGGAGGAACGGCTGAATACGGAATACATGCTTTTGGCAGAGAACCCGGACACAGATATGTACCGCATACCCCTGGGAACGGCGAAGCAGTTGCTTCTTGACGGGGCTTCGGTCTACCGCCTCCTTCCCGGAGGGGCGGAAAAGATTGCGCCTATTGCGGCTGTCCGGGCGGGCCTCTGGTATGAGCATTATCGGGAGTTTGCCGTTACCCCGGAGGACCTGGGCGCGCTTGACCGGCTGGTCCGCAGGGAGACAGACCGGCTCATGGGAATACGCCCGCAGCTTGATAAATCACAGGAACGCCGCCCTTCCCCGGAGCGGTGATTTTTTATGACAGACTGGAGGTGATATTGATTGGCGGATAACATACAGCATGAAGATTTCGGGGAAAAGATCGGCGGCGCGAAAAAAGACTTATGGAAGGACCGGGGGCTCTATGTGAACGATCTGGACGCCATGAATGAGCGCGAAGCCGAGAAATTTGTAAAAAAGGATAATATCTGGAAGAAACCGGATTATCAGGCCATGCTTGATGATGGGATTCCCCTTGGCGTGGTGTATTTCATCAAAAAGGCGAGGGACGGGCTGAACGCCTCCCCGCAGTATTACCGCAGGGATGATACGCCGGAGAAACGCCTTGCAAGGCAGAAAGAATATATCCAGACGGTACGGGAGCTGCAGAGCGTGGTTTCGGAAGTCCGCACCGTGGAGGACGCTATGCAGGTCTATGACCGTTTCTTTGTGGAAAACGGGTATCTGGAACAGGTGCAGGGCTGGGGCAGCGGAATCCATTACCAGGCAACGGAAAAGGGCCGTGAGAACCCGGCCATTACAAACAAGCTGTCCAATACCCTGATGGTCCGCTCGGCAGGATATTTTGAGCGGAACTTCACACAGAAAGCACAGAAGGAACAGTTTGGCGTTTCCAAAGACCAGAAGGTGCCGAAGGGCTATGCGATCCATTTCAACGACGGGAAGAATACCTATTCCAAAAATAATGACTGGAAACCTGATACCTATTATGTGACGAAGGGTTATTCCATCTTACAGACAAATTTTGAAACGCGGGAGGCTGCCCTGAAATGGGTGCAGGAGCTGGCAAAAGGCCGCAGTAAAAGCGGAAAGACGCGGTTTGTGCCTCCACAGCTTATCGCTGTGCGGCGAACCGGGCCGGATTACAGAAACGGCGCAGAGATTACCGGTCAGCACTACCTTGATACTTTCGGATTTCGCGGCGGTGAGTTTGGGAACTGGATGAACCAGAATGACCGGCAGGCTTCCCTCAACATGGGTTTTGAAGCGCTCAAAGATTTGGCGGCAGCCCTGCAGGTCAGCGACAAAGATATTGCCTATCAGGGGACGCTTGCTATCGCTTTCGGCGCCAGGGGCAGCGGCAATGCGGCAGCCCACTATGAACCGCTTCGCAAGGTTATCAATCTCACGAAGATGCACGGGGCCGGCTCTTTGGCACATGAATGGTGGCACGGGTTGGACGATTACCTGGGTACGAAAATGGGCGCAAAGGGGATGCTCTCAGAACAGCCCCGCCTCTATGCGCCATTTCAGAAGTTAATTGAAGCCATGAAATATAAACCGGAGACACCGGAGCAGGCGGTGGCCCGTACCGAAGCACAGACGGAGCGCACCCGGAAAAATGCGGCAAGCTGGCTGGATTCTGCGGTGCTCGGTTCTCTGAAACGGCATGGCAATGAGGAACAGATGGAAACTTACGCGGTTCTCAGGGAGGCGTTTCTGTCCGGCGAGGCCGGCTCCGTGGAACAGATCAGTGCCTTTAAGAGGTCTGTCACCGGGCGGGTGATCCCCAAAAGTGAGCGGGAAAGGCTGGAAATATTCGAGCACATGCTGTCCGGGATGCAGGCACAGGAGGCCCCGCAGATCGGACGTGTGGAGACCGATTTTTACCGAAATTCCGTGCGCATGGGAAAGGAATGTGAAAAGGACGGCGGCTATTGGGATAGTAACGTGGAAATGACCGCCAGGGCCTTTGCCTGTTACATCAAGGATAAGCTGCCCTATCAATCGGATTATCTGGTGAGCCATGCGGATTGTGCCGTTACCTTTGTTTCCGATAAAGACGGAAAAATGGAGGTTTTGAAAGCCTATCCTGAAGGTGAGGAACGGCGGGCTATCAACGCGGTATTTGACGAGATCGTGGCAGACCTGAAACGGGAGCAGATACTTACCCATTCGGATGTGACGCTGCCCCTTCCGGCGCAGCCATTAGCAGAGAATGAGCAGATTTCTATATTTACGGCAGAGCGGCCTTCGGTCATGGCGCAGCTTGCAGCGGCGAAGCTGGCAGAAAAAACTACCCCGGCACAGGCGGTCCCGAAAAAGAGCCGTGTGCCGGAGATTTAAGGAGGTGTGAAAGATTTTGGAAGAAAATAAAGATTACCGTGCTTACAGGTACGGCGATCATTTGGAACCAGGTGCAGAGCTGAAAATCGAGCACAGTGTTTCTTGTGAAGATGTGGATATTTCCTCCCTGATTACAATGGACGCCGAAAATCTGGAGGCCATGCGCCAGGGAAGTATCGACGGTGAACAGAAAGCCTATGAGATTGTGGTCGCGGCGGCAAAGCAATGGGAAAAGCAGGCAGCCGCCACGCAGATGATCAACCGGGCGCTTTCTTACCTGCGAACCCCGGAGGTGACGCATACCGCAAATGAATGGCGCAAAACCGACAACTGGCGGAATGACGAAGAAATCAGTAACCGCGTCTACCGTATGAGCTGTGGCATTTGGGAAGATACCAAATATGACCGGGAAACCAAACAGAGCGTACCGGTTGCCTGGTATGTGACCTGGGATGTCTATGTGAACTCCCCAAAGCAGGGTTATGGCGAAAAGATTGCCGGGCAGAATCAGAAACGCTACACGGACAAAGCCGCCGCTGAAAAGTATCTGGAAGGCCGGAAAAAAGCCTACTCCCATTTATTCACGGAAATTTCCCCGCAGATACCAAAACAGTATGAGCACCATTTTACTGTATATGGAGCACTTCTGCCGGGGTACACGGTGGAGGGTCAGGAACCGGTAAAAACAGACCGTACCGCCGCCGATGTTTCGGAGGGCGGTATTTCTATACCTGAAAAGCCGGAGAAACCTTCCGTGCTGGGAAAGCTGTCTGCGGCCAAAACGCAGGAGAAAACACCTGCTGCTCCCGGTGCGGCAAATAAAAAGAAGGAGGATATGCAGCTATGAAGGTGTTAATGGTAGAGCCGGGCAAATCTCCCTATGAAACCGAAATTGAGGGCGGGCTGGAATCCTTGCAGGCTGCCGTTGGCGGAGATATTCAGGCAACTTATCCCTTTGATGATCTGGTTGGGCTGATCTGCAATGATGAAGGCAAGCTCATAGGTCTGCCCTTAAACCGGGCACTTTATGATGATGAGGGCCATTTGTACGATATTGTTCCCGGCAATTTTTTGATCGTCGGTTTGGGCGAAGAAGATTTTACAGACCTTCCCGCTGACCTGATGGAGAAATACACGGAGCGATTCAAATACCCGGAGAAGTTCTTCCGTCTGGCGGGTGAGATCGTTGCGGTGAAGCAGCCCCTCCCACCGGAAGAAAAGCAGCAGCCGGCTTCTGTCATGGAGGAACCGGGCAGGGATGACATAAGGCTTGACGACACCACGGATTTGGCCTTTGACCTGGATGAATTTTTCAGGCAGAACAGCGGGGCCTATGCAGACCTGTACCCGGATTCCCATGCAGAGAAAGAGCGTATGGCGGACGAGCTGCTTTCAGGAGATACCGGAAAAATCCGCATGAGGCTGGCGGCATTTGAGCGTGAGGAACACATGGAGGAAGAAACAGCGCCGCTTTTAGCGCGTATTTCTTCCTATGAAAAAGAGTATGGGATCAGCGCTTATTCCATTTACCAGCTTGGCTTATCGGACAATACAGACAACCTCCGTTTTATGTCCCTGGACTGGCTGGAAAGTAAAGGGCTTTCCGTGGACCGGGATCATTACCAGATGGTCTATGCAATGCAGCGGGAACCGGGCGAAACGCTGGAGGATATTTACAGGCGTTTTAATATCGACCACCCGGAAGATTTCAGGGGCCATTCCCTTTCCGTTTCCGATGTGGTGGTTCTGCATGAAAAAGGCGTTGACACCGCTTATTATGTGGACAGTATCGGCTTCAAGGAGCTGCCAGGCTTCTTTGACGCAGGGGCACCGGAGGCGAAACGGGATGTTTCGGTGCGGGAGCAGCTTGACAATGCAAGGAAACAGGCGGCACAGACAGAGCCGAAAATATCGGATAAAAGGCCCAGAGAGCCGGAAAGGAGCTGATAGCTTATGCTGATGGCAGTAGACGGCCCCTATGCGCTGATGGTGCAGCCGGACGATATTTTGATCTCTCCCCGTGAGGTAGACGAGCATTTTGGAACAATGGTCTGCTTCCACTCCCGCTACGCTTTAGGTGATAAGCACAACTACATGGATAAAGATGATTTCCTGCGGGAGATGTATTTAGATACCGTGGGGCATGATGAAGCGGGTCTGAAACGCTATGAACACATGGTGAACATTGTGAGCAGCCGGTTCCGGCACGGTCCAAAGACAGAGGAACGGGCGGTTGATGACGCCATGATGAAGGTGATCTCCGATAAATACATTACGCTGCCCCTTTATCTCATGGATCACAGCGGCCTTGCCATGCAGACTACAAGTTTCAATGATCCCTGGGACAGCGGGCAGGTGGGATGGATTTATGTTTCCAAAGAGGACGCCCTGAAAGAGTTCGGCGGTGAAAAAATGACTGGCGCCATTCGGAAAAAGGCGGAGGATCTGATGCGCAGCGAAGTGGCCGCTTATGATTCCTACCTGCGGGGCGAGTGTTACGGCTTTGAGCTTTACAAAAACGGCGAGCTTACGGATAGCTGCTGGGGCTTCATGGGTGACTTGGCCGATGTCTGTAAAGATATGGCTGAATATCTCCCGGAGGGCTGTAAGAATATGGTGGACCACCTGGAGGAACAGGATCACCCGGCGACCATCATCAAGACGCTTCTGAAACATGCGAAAATTCAGGTAGACCAGGCGGCAAAAGCCTTTGAGCACGCCCCGCGCCAGCAGGTGATTGGGGACGCCCGTTAAACAGTTATTTCCTATTTATAATTACAATTTTATCAGGAAGGAGGATGTTCATGCAGGAAGATTTGGAACAGCGGACCGTATCGGTTTCCATTCAGACGGCAAAGCTGTCCGGGCGGGTGCTGCGCTCTGCGATTGCCGCCGTGCTCCGTAAGATGGAGCAGGAACGCACTACCCCAAAAGTCGGCAGGAACAGCATGAAACGGCTGACCTATAAAGACCCAGGGGCCAATACCATTGAAGTGTCCGGCAGAATCCGCTCTTTTGAGCGGTACGCCAGGAAACACCAGGTCCGCTACCATATTGAAAAAGAGCTGGGGACTGATCCACCGAAGTGGACAGTCTATTTCAAGGCGAACCAGGCGGACGCACTGACAGCGGCTTTTAAGGAATATACGAGGAAGGACCTTACCCGCAGCACCAGGCCGTCGCTTCTTTCGCAGCTTCATAAATTTAAGGAGCTGGCACAGGCGCTTGGCCGTGACCGGGTGAAAAACAAGGAACACGGAGGCCCGGAACGATGAAGATAGATACCGATTCTCTCAAAAAGCAGGTGATCCTTCACCTGCCCTATCTTCTGTTCCTTCTGGTATTTGCGAAGCTGGGCGAGGCGGTGCGTCTTGCCCCCGGAGCGGATGCCTCACAAAAGCTGCTTGGGCTTTCCGAAGGATTTACTCTAGCGTTTCAGAGTATGTGGCCGGGTGCGGCGCTGGACTGGCTGGTGGGATTATGCGGTGCAGTGATTGTGCGGCTGGCTGTCTATCTCAAAGGAAAGGATGCCAAAAAGTACCGCAAAAATGTGGAATACGGATCGGCCCGTTGGGGCAACAAAACAGACATTGCCCCTTTTATGGACCCGAAACCGGAAAACAACATTATCCTGACACAGACCGAGGGGCTTATGATGTCCGGCAGGCCGAAGAATCCGGCCCATGCCCGCAATAAAAATGTGCTGGTAGTCGGTGGTTCCGGCTCTGGTAAGACGAGATTTTTTATAAAGCCCAACCTGATGCAGATGCACAGTTCCTATGTCGTCACCGATCCGAAAGGTACGGTCTTGATTGAGGTGGGAAAACTGTTAAGCCGCGGTACGCCGAAACTGGATAAAGACGGCAACCCGGTCCGGGGAAAGAATGGGAAAATCGTGTATGAGCCTTATAAGATCAAGGTATTCAATACGATCAATTTTTCAAAAAGTATGCACTATAACCCTTTTGCCTACATTCACAATGAGAAGGATATTCTGAAACTGGTAACAGTGCTGATCGCAAACACCAAAGGGGAAGGAAAATCCGGCGACGACTTCTGGGTCAAGGCCGAAACTTTGCTTTATACGGCATTGATCGGCTATATTTATTATGAGGCCCCGACAAACGAGCAGAATTTTTCCACTCTGGTAGAAATGATAAACGCTATGGAGGTCCGGGAGGATGACGAAAGTTTCAAAAATGCCGTTGACCTTCTCTTTGACGCACTGGAGCAGAAAGACCCGGACCACTTCGCCCTCCGTCAATATAAGAAATATAAATTAGCGGCGGGCAAGACCGCAAAATCGATCCTTATCTCCTGCGGTGCCAGGTTAGCGCCCTTTGATATTAAGGAAGTACGGGAAATCACCATGTATGACGAGCTGGAGCTTGACCTGGTGGGCGACAGGAAAACGGCGCTATTTTTTATTATCAGTGATACGGATGCGACCTTCAATTTTCTTGTCAGTATGGCTTATACCCAGTTATTCAACCTGCTGTGTGAGCGCGCCGATGACAAGTACGGCGGCAGGCTGCCGGTACATGTGCGGTGCCTGATCGACGAGGCCGCCAACATCGGGCAGATTCCAAACCTGGAAAAGCTGATGGCAACGATCCGTTCCAGGGAGATTTCGGCCTGTCTGGTCCTGCAGGCGCAGAGCCAGTTAAAGGCGCTTTATAAGGACAATATGGACACCATCATCGGCAACTGCGACGCTTCCCTTTTCCTGGGAGGGAAGGAAGAAACCACGCTGAAAAGCTGGAACTCCCTGTTGGGGAAAGAAACCATCGACATGTATAACACCAGCGTCACGAAAGGCACCCAGGAATCCCACGGTCAGAACTTTCAGAAGTTGGGAAAGGATTTGATGTCGGTGGACGAGCTGGCTGTCATGGATGGAGGGAAATGCCTCCTGCAGATCAGGGGCGTGCGTCCTTTCCTCTCTAAAAAGTACGACATCACCAAGCACCCGAACTATAAATATCTGTCGGATTATGCCCCTAAGAACGCTTTTGACATTGAGAAATTTTTATCCACAAAAATGCCGATGCGTCCCGGCGAGTTGTACCGCAATTATGAGGTCACAGCGGAGGATTTGGAGGCTCCGGCTGCAGGATGATGTAGCTGCCTGTTAAAGTTTCTGGCTTTGGCGGGCTTTTTCTTTTCACCGGAAGGAGGTTTTATTGAGGATTCGCGCCCCTCCCCTGACAACTGAATACTTTTTCAGGTATACCCTGGACTATGCCGCCCCTGTGCTTGATGTAAATTCTCTTGAAGCACAGGGGCGTTTTTTTCGTTTCCGGCCTGATGCGGCCACAACACAAAAACATGATTTCTTAAATTAAAGGAGGAACTATATGGCTTTTTTTGCAAGTGCGATTGATACCCTGAAAATCCTGGTTATTGCTCTGGGCGCCGGCCTCGGCGCATGGGGCGTCATCAACCTTCTGGAAGGTTATGGCAACGACAACCCTGGCGCCAAATCCCAGGGCATGAAACAGCTTATGGCTGGCGGCGGCATTGCGCTGGTGGGTGCCACGCTGATCC
>JBJDYK010000074.1:0-2181 GCA_051867275.1 Faecousia sp. | reverse complement strand
AAGAGAAAGGAGAAACGCATATGATCTATCTCGTCATCATCGCAGCTGCTTTGGCGCTTTGCTTTGCAGCGTTCAATTACATCACTGTCCGCCGGATGCCGGAGGGGAATGAAAAAATGCAGGAAATTGCCTCCGCGATCCGGGTCGGTGCCAATGCCTTCATCAATTACGAATACAAGGTTCTCTATACCGTTGTGGCAATCGTGGCTGTGATTATGGCCGTCGTTACCACATGGCATGCTGCTGTGGCGCTGATCATCGGCGCTGTTATGTCCGGCTGTGCCGGCTTCATCGGCATGAAGATCGCCACCTATGCCAATGTCCGGGTTGCCAATCGTGCATGGGAAACGAAAGACATTGGCAAGACCGTAAAGGTTGCCTTTCAGGGCGGCTCGGTCATGGGCCTTTGCGTCGGCGGTTTTGCACTGCTGGGCATATTCCTGGTCTATGTGATCTTTGGCATGGCCATGGGTCAGCTGGAGATCACCGAAGCCACCTATGTGAATCTGCTGGGACTGCGGTTCTGCCCGTTCACCATGACGCTGTCCGGCTACGCGCTGGGCTGCTCCATGGTGGCGATGTTCAACCGCGTGGGCGGCGGCATCTACACCAAGGCTGCCGATATGGGCGCGGATCTGGTCGGCAAGACCGAGGCGCACATTCCCGAGGATGATCCCCGCAATCCCGCCACGATCGCCGACAACGTCGGTGACAATGTGGGTGATGTGGCCGGCCTTGGCTCGGATCTGCTGGAAAGCTTCGTCGGCGCCATTTCCTCCGGCATCATCCTGGCTTACCATATGTTCTCAAAATCCTTGGCCGAGGGTACCGGCATGTCCGCCGGACTTCTGAACAGCCTGATTCTGTTCCCGTTGGTATTCGTCGCGATTGGCCTCATCGCCTGCTGCCTTGGTATCGCCTTCTTGCTGTTCAAGAAGAACATGTCTCACGATCCCCACAAAGATCTGAACGCCTCCACCTATGTGGCCTCCGGCATGACCATCATCCTTGGCTTCTTGGTATCTTTGCTGGTGTTCCGCAGTTATGATGCCGCCAGCTTATCCGCGATTCTTGGCTTCAGCTGCGGTTGGCTCTCGCCTTGGATCGCCGCTGCTGTCGGTATCGTGGCTGGCGTGGTCATCGGTATGATTGCTGAGCGCTACACTTCGGCCGACTTCAGTCCTACGAAAAACCTCGCCCACGCCTCGCTGGAAGGCCCCGCGCTGACCATCACGCAGGGCATGGCACTGGGCATGAAGTCCTGCATGGCTCCCTGCGTGATTCTGGGCGCCGGTATCATTGTTGCCTACTACGTCTCCGGCATGTACGGCGTGGCGATGGCTGCCATGGGTATGCTGTCCTTTGTCACTGCCACCGTCTCCGTGGATACCTACGGCCCGATCTCCGACAACGCCGGCGGCATTGCGGAAATGTCCGGTCTGGAGCCTGAAGTCCGCAAAATCACCGACACTCTGGATTCCGTCGGCAACACCACTGCAGCCATCGGCAAGGGCTTTGCCATCGGCTCCGGCGCGCTGGCTGCGCTGGCCCTGATGATCTCCTATCTGTACTCCTATAACGATTTCAGCACCGCTTTGGTTCTGAACAT
The DNA here is from genome assembly GCA_051867275.1 of Faecousia sp. Taxonomy (GTDB): domain Bacteria; phylum Bacillota; class Clostridia; order Oscillospirales; family Oscillospiraceae; genus Faecousia. Next base: position 572 of record JBJDYK010000074.1, on the reverse strand, counting down.
CATTGAGCCCATGACCTTGGCTGGTGCCATCATGGGCGGCGCGCTGCCGTTTTTGTTCTCCGGTATGCTGATCGAGGCTGTGGCCAAGGCTGCCAGAAAGATGGTAGACGAGGTTCGCCGCCAGTTCCGGGAGATCCCCGGCATCCTGAACGGTACTGCCAAACCCGACTACAAGACCTGCATTGAGATTTCCTCCAAGGGAGCGATCGGTGAAATGAAGGTCCCCAGCCTTCTGGCCATTGTGGTCCCCGTGGGCTGTGGCTTTCTCTTCGGGCCTGAATTTGTCGGCGGCGTTATCATCGGCTCCACGATCTGCGCCATCATGATCGCCATCTACACCGGCAATGCCGGCGGTGCATGGGATAACGGCAAGAAGTACATCGAAACCGGCGCTATTCCCGGCTCGGGCAAGGGGAGCCCCGCGCATGATGCCGCCGTGGTCGGCGATACTGTCGGTGACCCTCTGAAAGATACCGTCGGCCCGTGCCTCGATATCTTCATTAAGATCATGTCCACCGTCTCGCTCGTCGCAGTTTCTGTGTTTGCTCAGAATAATCTGGTGGATCTGATCG
>JBJDYK010000073.1:0-11972 GCA_051867275.1 Faecousia sp. | reverse complement strand
CTTTAACGCCCTCTGCCGGAAATGCGTACATAATTGCAAGCAGAGTTTCCGGGCGATCGTGATAGAATGTCCGCACTATCGCTCCAAACGCGCCAAAGCAGAACGTGACGCTTCTCTTCCGAGAGGACCAACCGGCAAGCCACCATAGGCACAATATCCTGCTGTACCAGAGAGGAAGTGATGGACAATCTATTTCAAACGCAATACCGCGCTGCCACCGTTTATCCCCGTGCCGCGCTTCATACTGACAGGCGAGTATTCCATAAACGCCAAGCTGTTATACGGGCTGCTTTTGAACCGCACCATGCTTTCCCAGAAAAACGGCTGGGAGTCTGAGGATGGAAATGTGTATGTGATCTATACGATCAGGCAGATGGCGAATGATCTTGATCGGAGCGAGAGAACAGTCAAGACCGCTCTGCGGGAATTGGAAAACGCTGGGCTGATAACCCGCGTCCGTCAGGGCTGGAATCAGGCAAACCGTATATTCCTGCAAATCCCGGATGGGGTGCAGTTTTCTTCCCGTCCAGAGGGAAATATTTGCCTGATGGATGGGCAGGATTCTTCACCCAGCATAGGGCAGGAATTGCCTGCAAGTAATACTGAACAAGAATATAAAGATAAAAGCCAGACAGAAAAAGCAGAGAGAACACGCCACCGTTATGGAGAGTTTGAAAATGTTTTTCTCTCGGATGGTGAAATCTCTGCCCTGCAAGCTGATTTTCCCAATCAGTACGATGAGTACATCCAACGCCTGTCGCGATATATGGCATCCAACGGCAGACACTATGCAAATCACTACGCAACAATCCGAAAATGGCTTGACGAGGACAACCGGGGAAAGTCCGCTAAGAACTACACCTATGATGATTATAACGAGGGAGAATGTCTATGAAAAATGTGAACCCTATTCTATCCGCTATTATTGATACGGCCGAAGTGCTTAACAGCGCACCTGATGATTACATCAATCCCTCTGATGGGCTGAAATATTGCGCCAAATGTCACACTCCCAAAGAAGCGTTTTATCCTGCCGATCTACAAAATCAGGGCTTCCATAAGCACCCGGTCATGTGTCAGTGCGCTGCCGAAAAGCGAGATCGCGAAGAAGCTGAACGCAGGGATTTTGAACGCATGACCCGAATTACCACGCTTCGCTCCGAAGCGTTCCGAGATATTCCCGCTGCTGGATGGCAGTTTGATCATGCCGTCGTTACACCCCAGCTTGTTAAGGCAAAAGAGTACGCAGCAAATTGGAACAGCTTCAAGCAAGATGGCATCGGCCTGCTGCTGTTTGGGGATGTCGGGACAGGAAAGTCCTATGCCGCTGGTTGCATTGCCAATGCCCTCATTGACCGTATGGAGTCTGTGCTGTTCGTGGGAATGGCCGATGTGGTGAATCGTATGCAGGGAAATTTCGGGGCTGACCGTGACCGTTACATAAAATCCCTTATGCGACCTGGCCTTCTCATTCTGGACGATTTAGGTTCGGAGCGCAACACCAGCTTTGGCAAAGAGCGTGTGTTTGATGTAGTCAACAATCGGCTGCTGTCAGGCAAGCCCATGATTATCACTACCAATATCCCGCTGACCGTCATGCAGAAAGCTACCGATCTTGATGACCGCCGCATTTATGATCGTATTTTAGAGGTCTGCGTCCCGGTTGTATTCGGCGGTGACAGTTTCCGAAAAACCAACGCTGCCGATAATATGAAAAAAGCAGCACGCTACCTGAACGGTGCAAGCCATTAACCCAGCAAAGGAGGACACTCTATGGATGATACCATCGGCAAAGTTCCCATTCATCTTAAAATGACGCTTACTACGAAAGAAGCGGCTGAATACAGCAATATCGGTATTAACAAAATCGACAGTATGCTCCGATCTCCAAACTGCCCCTTCGTCCTGTTTGTCGGGACAAAGAAGTTGGTGAAGCGGAAAGAGTTTGAGCAGTACATCAGTCAACGGTTGGTAATATAAGTCCCGGAAAAGCTCATATACACAGACTTGTTTACAATTTAGCGCTTGAGAAAAAGGGCAGCATCTGTTATAATTATAGTGTAGCAGTGTGTCCTTTTTCGCAAACGCGGAAAGGAGACAATCAATGGGAAAGAATCTCAAAGGGAAAGACTGCGGTAAGGGTATCTGCCAAAGAAAGGATGGGTTGTATTACGCGCGTTTTGTAGATAAAGCAGGAAAACGACACGACAAGTATTTTCAGACACTTCCCGAAGCCCGAAACTGGATTGAAGAAGCAAAATACGCCGATAAGCACGAAGATGTTTTTGTAGCTACCGAAACTACGGTTGATGAATGGTTTAACTTTTGGATAGAGAATATTGTGGGTGATTTAGCACCTAACACGCTCAGAAATTACCGTGAGCGATATGTCCACAACATTCAGCCTGTCATGGGCAGCATGATGATTGCAAATGTGAAGCCTATGCACTGTAAAAAGGTGTTCATTCAAATGGATGCCGACTATGCAGGTTCTACCATCCGTCAGACATACATTACGATGGGTACAATGTTCAAGGCAGCGAAGATGAATGACCTGATTTCCAAGCATCCGATGGACGGCATTCGATTTACAAAGCCAGTTCGTGCAACAGACGATATTAAGTTTCTCACCCGTGACGAGCAGCGTGTATTTCTTGAGACAGCACGACACTTCCATAACTACAATCAATATGCGCTAATCCTCGAAACAGGCTTGCGCACTGGTGAAATGATTGGCCTTACATGGGATGCAATCGATTTTGAGAAACGGACGCTTACGGTAAACAAAACATTGGAGTTCCGTCATTCTCAGCAGTATTGGCGTGCTGGTCCTCCAAAAACACAGAACAGCTATCGCACCATACCTCTGACTGACAGGGCGTATGAAATCCTCAAAGAAATGTGGGATAGCCGAGGAAAGCGAAAAGAATCTCCGATGCTAAATCAGGCTCTGGAATACATGGACAGACGCACAGGCATTTCCTCACAGCTTGTCATGCGGGATCTTGTTTTTATCAACTGGCGCACAGGAGAGCCTGCTAAAAACAGTTCTTATGATACCCACCTTTATAAACTCTGCGACGAAGCAGGGATACCCCGCTTTTGTATGCACGCTTTACGCCATACATACGCCACCAGAGCGATTGAAAGTGGGATGCAGCCAAAGGTGCTGCAAAAACTACTGGGACACGCCAGTATCAAAACAACGATGGATCGGTATGTTCATGTAACCACCGATTCTTTAGATCAAGCTGTTAAGCAATTCCAGCTTAACGGGGTTTTTAGATGAAAACCAATGTAATTTCATGCGCGAATGGTGTGAAAATGGTGTAGCAGCCGAAACACCAAATCGCAAAAACCCTTGTAAATCAAGAAAAAATCGAAGGAGAATAGAGATATATGAAATTAGGTATCGTCGGTTTGCCCAATGTGGGCAAGTCCACCCTGTTTAATGCCATCACCAACGCCGGTGTCCCTGCCGACAACTATGCGTTCTGCACCATTGACCCCAATGTGGGCGTGGTTTCCGTTCCCGATGAGCGGCTGGAATGGCTGCGGGATGTACACAACCCCAAGAAATTCACCCCTGCCGTCGTTGAGTTCGTGGACATCGCGGGTCTGGTGAAGGGCGCCTCCAAGGGCGAGGGTCTGGGCAACAAGTTTCTCAGCAACATCCGCACCACGGACGCCATCGTCCATGTGGTCCGCTGCTTTGAGGATTCCAATGTGACCCATGTGGAGGGCAGCACCGACCCCCTGCGGGATATCGATATTATCAATCTGGAGCTGATTATGGCCGACGCGGAAATGGTGGAGCGCCGGATCGACAAGGCCCAGAAGGCCGCCAAGGGGGGAGACAAGCGGTTTGTCCATGAGGCGGAGGTGTTCAAGGAGTTACTTGCGCATCTGAACGAAGGCAAGCTGGCCCGAACCTTCGACTGCTCCGATGAGGATATGGCTCTCATTGCCACCTCCGATCTGCTGACCCTGAAGAAAACCATCTACGCCGCCAACCTGTCCGAAAGCCAGGTGAACACCCCGGAGGAGAGCGAGCATTTCCGGAAGGTTAAGGAGCTGGCGGACCGGGAGGGGAGCCAGGTGCTTCCCATCTGCGCCAAGCTGGAGGCGGACATCGCCGAGCTGGACGATCCGGAGGAGAAGGCCATGTTCATGGAGGAGCTGGGCCTGAAGGAATCCGGCCTGGATCGCCTGATTAAAAGCTCCTACGCGCTGCTGGGTCTCATTTCCTTCCTGACCGCAGGCAGCGACGAGTGCCGCGCCTGGACCATCAAGAAGGGAACCAAGGCCCCCCAGGCCGCCGGTAAGATCCATACGGACTTTGAGCGGGGCTTCATCCGCGCCGAGGTCATTGCCTTTGAGGATCTGAAAGCCTGCGGCACCATGGCAGCCGCCAAGGCCAAGGGACTGGTTCGCAGCGAGGGCAAGGAGTACGTCATGCACGACGGCGACATTGTGAACTTCCTCTTTAACGTCTGAGCCTTATCACCTCACATACGGTATTACACCGCGCATGATTTCCAAAATCAATATTTTTTCAAAAATGGTAAATAGAAATTGGGGCTGTTAAAATAGTCTCATAGACAGAGTCCTACACGACGAATTCCCGGTCAAAGCAAGGGAGAAACTTGCTTTGACCGGGAATTTTCAAACAATTTCAGTACCAGTTCAGTCGTAAACGCTCAATCGTAAACGCTCAATCACACGTACCTTGACGGAATACAATATACGCAAAACGGCAAAATAAAGTTGCGAATAGTGATCTAATTTCCCTTGAAAAGCTAACGGAGAGATTCTCCCAAGTCTTCAAAAAATACCCCCTGCACTTGGAGGTAGAAGCCTGGTATTACAGACGTAAGGCAAAACGATGGGAGCAAAACCCTGCAAACAAGAAATATTATTTCCAAAAGGCAACTGAATGCGATCGTGAGCTAATGCAATTGCTGCAGATGGAAGAAAATGCGGGCGTATATGTTTCCTTCGCGTCAACAGTCAGCAGTAAGCTGGAAGTGGAATTTTCGAACAGGGCGAACAGTATGTGGGATGACCCACAGCAGCGGCTGAATGACTGGAATGAGGCAATTTCGTTCATGCCTGATGTGATTCGCAATTACAAGCAGGTCTGGCATACCCAGTCTGCTTACGGAAAACACCACTTCATTTGGGGCAAGTTATTGCTATTTGCCCCCGATCAACGCACGCAGACGAGAAAAGAGCGGCTGGAGCAGCTGCAGGGAGCGCAGGGACAGTTTTATAAGGCGGAAGAGTGTGAGGGTGATGATCCTGATCGCACGGTCCGAATCGGGAAGTACCGGGAATATTTGACCAAGTGTGAATCCGCATACAGGGAGTTAGAGAATGAATCCGATTTCCAGTGGAACGGTTTTGAGCTAAATGCTACCGAGTTCACTGAAATCAATTGTAGGGATGAATTAAACAAGCCCAACGAGGATGCGTCTTTCTGCGACAGAGAGCATCGCATTTTTATCATAGCCGATGGCGTAACACGCCCCCATGATGAATACAAATCTGAACAGACGAGATTCCTGGCCGCGGAATGCGCAAAGCAGCTGTGTGTTTCGGTGCGGGACTACCTGGTACTGAACAACAATTTGCTGGCCCGCAACCCGGAGGCAACCATCCGCAGTGCGTTAATACACGGAAACCAGAAGGTAAAAGAATTTCGGGACAAAAACTGGCAGGGCGGAACATATCCCCCTTGTACCACATTCCTTTGCGCCGTATTTATACAAGATAAAATGTATTTTTTCAACTGCTGCGACACGGTTGGCTATCTGCTGCGCCATGGAGCAAAAATTCAATTCACGGAGTATTACAATTGGCACTCGGATTTGAAAAACTACTCAAAGGAAACAGTATACAGAGAGGTTCAAAATAACAGTAAACACATTGCGGGGTTCGGGATTTTTAATGGCGACCCCAGGCTTGATGATTTTATCCATGTTTCTCACCTAACCGTAGAGCCAGGCGATAGAATTATTCTTGCATCGGACGGCCTCACACAGTACCTGAGCGCGGAACGCTTCACTACATTATGTGGTAAAACTGCCTCCCAAATCATCGATGATTCTGCCCAATATGATCAGCCCCCATATCGGAAATACGCCGACGACAAAACCTGTATTGTGATTGACATATAGGAATGCGCATAAATGCATAATTATGCGCACCTAGCCTGTAGGACAGGGAACGGTTCAAAACCGCTGAAAAACCGTGCGAATTATGCGGCGGGGCGAGGTCTGGTGCGGTGTAAAATGTGTCATGTGGAGTTTGCCATCCTTGTAAAACCGCGGCATTTGTGGTAAGATTCTACCGGAGGCGATCAGAATGAATCACAGTGATCTTGCGGAAAAGCTCTTTCTGGAGGGCTACAATTGTTCTCAATCGGTGCTGGCTGCCTTTGAGGATGCGACCGGTATCTCCCGGCGGGAGGCGCTGCGGCTGTCCTCCTCCTTTGGAGGCGGCATGGGCCGGCTCCGGGAGGTCTGCGGCGCTGTGTCCGGAGCATTCATGGTGCTGGGACTTCTCTATGGCTATGAGGACCCCAAGGACCGGGTGGCGAAAACTGCCCACTATGCCCGGATTCAGGATTTTGCCGGAAAATTCCGGGAGCTTCACGGCTCCATCGTATGCAGGGAGCTGCTGAAAAAGCCGGATACCAGCCCGGAGCCCACGCCCCGGACGGAGCAGTTCTACCACGCGCGCCCCTGTATTGCCATGGTTCGGGACGCCGCCGCTCTGGTGGACCGGTATATGGCAGAAAATCCCCTTCCCACGGATCTTGTACCCTGAATCTTTTAGGAGGCTGACCAAAAAACGGTCAGCCTCCTAAAAGATTTTATCCTGTCTGGTGAATTCCCTGCAAAAGGTCCGATTCTGCCAGGGAGACGTACGCATTATCGGCGATAATCAGATGATCTGCCAGAATGACCCCCACCGCGGCCAGGGCCGCCTCCACCTTTTGGGTGGAATCCAGGTCCTCCTGCGACGGAACGGCGATACCGCCGGGATGATTGTGTGCCAGAACCAGCGAGGTGGCATTGCTTGAAAGGGCGAACTCCACAATTTTCCGAATGGGAATCGCGGCGGAATTGACGCTGCCGCTGCCCAAAATCTTACAGCCCAAAACGCCGCATCCCGCGTCCAGGCACAGAGCGCACACCTGCTCCTCCTGGAGGCCCAGGAAGCGGGGCCATATATACTCACGGCACAGCTCCAACGTGGTCAGCTTTTTTCGGCCCGCGGTCTGACGGATCAGATAATACCGGTTCAGCGCCATAATGAACTGGATAAAGGAAGCCGCGTTTTCCCCCATTCCGGGCACCTTGGTCAGCGCCATGGGAGAAGCCTCCAGTACCCCCGTCAGGCTGCCGAACTGCTCCAGCAGTGCCCTGGCAATGGGCGCGGTATCCCGCCTGGGGATGATGTAAAACAGCAATAGCTCCAGCACCTTCTCATCGCCGAAGCCATCCAGCCCCTCCTGCCGGAAGCGCTGCTTCAGACGTTCCCGATGACCCTGATGATCCATAGGACACCTCCTCCGAGATTTTGTAAAAAAACTTGCTATTATGTCGAAAATAGGTTACAATGTTTGCAGCGTAATTGGCAGGATTTCTCTGGGGGCACCGGGGAAAAACTGCATATGCTAATTGCAGCAAAGGCGGAGGAGATACCATGGATGCGCAACAAAACTGGACCCGGCTCCTGAATCTGCTGGACCGGCCTGCCTTCCTTGTAAGGGATGGGGCAATTACCCAGCTCAACGCCCACGCCCAGGCAAGGTGTCTGACTGTGGGCATGGAGATAGAACCCATGCTTTCCTCCGGGGCGGAAGAATACCGCCTTCTGGAAGAGGGAAGCCTGTGCCTGACGCTCCGGATCGGAGAAAGCGTTCTGGGTGCCTGTGTCCGTCAAACGGAGGAGGGCAGCCTCTTCCTGCTGGACCAGCAGGAGGACATGGACGCCCTGCGACTTCTGGCTCTGGCTGCCCAGCAGCTTCGGGGGCCTCTGAGCGATACCATGACGGCAGCAGATCAGCTGCTTCCCAATCTGCGGCTGGAATCCATTCCCGCCATGCACAGAGCGGCGGAGATCCAGCAGGGTCTGTACCGGCTGCTGCGGATTGTGGGCAATATGGCGGACGCCGGACAGTATCTCACGTCTCCCGGCGGCGCCATGGAAAAAACGGAGCTGAACGGATTTTTTGAAGAGCTGGCCGGAAAGGCGGGTTCCCTGGCACAGGCTTTGGATATCACCGTCACCTACACCGGCGTTAGAAAGCCTGTGGTCTCCCTCATTGACCGGCAGAAAATGGAACGTGCCGTGTACAACCTGCTGTCCAACGCTCTGCGCTTTACGCCCAAGGGTGGCTGCATCCAGGTCAGTCTGACCATTGCAGGCTCCAGAGCGGTTTTGCGCATTTTGGACTCCGGCGAAGGACTGAGCCAGGAGATTCAGGACAGTCTCTTTGGCCGTTACCGCCGAAGCCCCACCATTGAGGACGGCCGCTACGGGCTGGGTCTGGGTCTGCTGCTGGTCAGGCAGGCAGCCGCCATCCACGGCGGCGCGCTGCTCATCAGTCCCGGGAAGAGCGGCGGCACCCTGGCAGCCCTGTCCTTCCTGCTCCGGTCGGAGCAGACGACGTGCCTCCGGTCGCCCGTACTGTCCGTGGATTACGCGGGAGAGCTGGATCACGGCCTTGTGGAGCTGTCCCGTGAGCTGCCCCGGTCCGCTTTTGATTTCCTGAATCTGAGTTGAATCCCCGCGCGCCCGCTTTTGGGCGCGCGATTTTTTTATTTCAGCAGAGGGGCCAGGTATTGGCCGGTAAAGCTCCCGGCCACCCGGGCCACCTCCTCGGGGGTGCCGGTGGCTACGATTTGGCCGCCGCCGTCGCCCCCCTCCGGGCCCAGATCGATGACATAGTCCGCGCTTTTGATCACATCCAGATTATGCTCGATCACCAGCACCGTATTTCCCGCCTCCACCAGAAGCTGCAAAACCTCGATGAGCCGGTGGACGTCGGCGGTGTGCAGGCCCGTGGTGGGTTCGTCCAGAATATAGATGGTGGAGCCGGTGGCCTGTCTGGACAGCTCCGTGGCCAGCTTCACCCGCTGGGCCTCGCCGCCGGACAGGGTGGTGGAGGACTGGCCCAGGCGCACATAGCCCAGCCCCACATCCACCAGCGTCTGAACCTTCCGATGGAGCCGGGGCAGATTCTCAAAGAACTCCGCCGCCTCGTCGGCGGTCATGTCCAGAACCTGGGCAATATTTTTCCCTTTATAGAGAACCTCCAGGGTTTCCCTGTTGTAGCGCTGGCCGTGGCAGACCTCACAGGGGACGTACACATCCGGCAGGAAGTGCATCTCGATCTTCACCAGACCGTCGCCGCCGCAGGCCTCGCACCGGCCGCCCTTCACATTGAAGGAGAAGCGGCCCGGACCGTAGCCCCGCATTTTGGCGTCGTTGGTGGAGGCGTACAGATCCCGGATGTCGTTGAACAGGCCCGTATAGGTGGCGGGATTGGACCGGGGGGTTCTGCCGATGGGACTCTGGTCAATGTCGATGACCTTATTCAGATGCTCCATGCCCCGGATTCCCCCGCAGGCACCGGGGCGAGTCCGGGCGTGGTTCAGCTTGGCGGCCAGGGTTTTATAAAGCACCTCGTTCACCAGGCTGGATTTTCCCGAGCCGGAGACGCCGGTGACGCAGGTAAAGGTTCCCAAAGGGATGGACACATCCAGGTTTTGCAGATTGTTTTCTCTGGCCCCCTCCACGGTCAGGTGGTGGCCGTTGCCGGTACGCCTTGTGGCGGGAACCGGGATTTTTTTCACGCCGGACAGGTACTGGCCCGTAACCGACCGGGGACAGGCCATAATGTCCTCCATGCTGCCGGATGCCACAATCTGGCCCCCATGGACACCAGCCCCCGGGCCTACATCCACAATGAAGTCCGCTGCCCGTATGGTGTCCTCGTCATGCTCCACCACGATCAGGGTGTTTCCGATATCCCGCAGATGCTTCAGGGTTTCCAGCAGCTTGCTGTTGTCCCGCTGGTGAAGTCCAATGGAGGGCTCGTCCAGAATATACAGAACCCCCATGAGGGAGGAGCCGATCTGGGTAGCCAAACGGATGCGCTGGCTCTCGCCGCCGGAGAGGGTGCCGGCCCCCCGGCTTAAGGTCAGGTATTGCAGGCCCACATCCTTCAGAAAGCGAAGTCTGGCGCAGATTTCCTTCCGAATAGGCTCGGCAATGACGCCGCTGTTGCCCGTAAGCTCCAACTTCTCCATAAAGTCCAGGGCCTGACGCACCGGCAGGCGGCAGTATTCCGCCAGACCCAGGCCCCCCACGGTGACGGCCCGGGCCATGTCCGAAAGCCGGTCCCCGTGGCACCGGGGGCAGGGGGAGGTGGACATACACTCCTCCAGCTCCTTGCGGACGGCGTCGGAGGGGGTCTCTTTGTAGCGACGCTCCAGATTGTTCATAATGCCCTCAAAGGGCTGCTCCAGGGTCCCCACGTCGTTGCCTCGGTTGTAGGTCATGTGGAGCTTCTCTCCCTTTGTGCCGTAGAGGATGACCTCCTTGGCCTCCGGTGACAGGGATTCAAAGGGTTCTGTCAGAGAGAAGTTGTACTTCTTGGCCAGTGCCTCAAAATACATCCGGAAAATGGAGTCCGACCGGACGCTGGACCAGCCGGAGAGCTGAATGGCACCGTCCCAGATGGACTTGCCGGGATCCGGGATCACCAGTGCCGGGTCCCCCTTCAACCGGAAGCCAAGGCCGGAGCAGTCGGGACAGGCGCCGTAGGGGGTGTTGTAGGAGAACATCCGGGGCTCCAGTGCCGACAGGCTGATGCCGCAGTCGGGGCAGGCGTAGTTCTGGGAAAATTCCAGGTTCCGGTTTTCCCCCGGCAGATGGACCACCACCAGGCCACCGGAATGACCGCAGGCGGTCTCCAGAGAGTCGGCCAGACGGCGGCGCAGGTCCGGCCGCAGCACCAGCCGGTCCACCACCAGCTCGATGGTGTGCTTTTTATTCTTCTCCAGAGGGATTTCCTCGTTGAGATCATACAGAATGTCGTCTACCCGCACCCGGGCGAAGCCGGACTTCCGGGCATCCTCCAGAACCTTTTTATGCTCGCCCTTCTTGCCCCGGATCACCGGAGCCAGAACCAGAAATCGGGTTCCCTCCGGCAGGGCCATGACTTGATCCACGATCTGGTCGATGGTCTGGCGGCGGATCTCCCTGCCGCACTTGGGGCAGTGGGGTACGCCCACCCGGGCCCACAGCAGACGCAGATAGTCATAGATTTCCGTGACGGTGCCCACGGTGGAGCGGGGATTCTTGGAGGTGGTCTTCTGGTCAATGGAAATGGCGGGAGACAGGCCCTCGATGGAATCCACATCTGGCTTGTCCATCTGGCCCAGGAATTGCCGGGCGTAGGAGGAAAGGGACTCCACATACCGCCGCTGGCCCTCGGCATAGATGGTGTCAAAGGCCAGGGAGGACTTGCCGGAGCCGGACAGGCCGGTGAAAACCACCAGCTTGTCCCGGGGAATGGACAGGTCCACATTTTTCAGATTGTTCTGCCGGGCACCCCGGATAATCAGCTCGTCGTTCATAAAAAGGTCCTCGCTGTATATTAGAAAATTTGTTCTATTATACCACAATTTTATCTTCCATGCAACCGGAAATCCACAAATTTCTTCCGTCTTCGTGTAAGACTTCAATCTTCAAACTAAACGCGACATGAAAAGGAAAGTGTGTTGCGTTTAGTTTGGCAAAAATCACAGTCGCATTTAGTTTGACAAAGAAGGAAGGGCAAGGGGAATTTTAAGCCTTTCCCCTAGGGGAAAGGGGTCGCGTTTAGTCTGAAAAATGTGTATCATCTCTTTGGAGGTGATATCATGTCAAAACATTTGACATTATCTGACCGG